>JANQOD010000382.1 GCA_028289745.1 Allomuricauda sp.
TAGGAAAGTACCCAAGACATGCTCATCGATGCCCCGATCAAAAGCATCACGATGGCGGTGGTGGCCGAAGAGTCCAAAAATATCTTCGGAAGCTTTGCAAAGGTTATTTCCCTATAAACAAAGCCGAGTACCAAGCTGTACAGTACCGCAATTGCCGATGCCTCGGTAGCGGTGAAGATTCCTGCGACGATGCCCCCGATGACCAGCACCAATAAAAACAATGCGGGAACGGCATCGACAAAGGTCCTGAACACTTGCCTGACCGAACTTCGCCGGCCCACGTCATACCCTTTCTTTTTGGCCCAAAAAGAGGCCACTACCATCAAAAAAAGCCCTGTCAAAATGCCCGGCACATAGCCCGCCAAAAAGAGCGCGGCAATCGAGGCGCCGCCACTTGCCAATGAGTACACGATCAAGATATTACTGGGTGGAATCACCAAGCCCGTGGTGGCCGAGGTAATGTTCACGGCGGCGCCAAATTCTTTGTCGTAGCCCTCTTTTTCCATTTCAGGACCGAGAATGCTCCCCATGGCCGAGGCCGAGGCCATGGCCGAACCCGCAATGGCCCCCATGAGCATGGCCGAAATGACATTGATGAGGGCCAGGCCACCGGGCAGGGCACCTACCAAGGTCTTGGCAAAGGCAATCAGACGGTGTGCAATGCCGCCGTTGTTCATCAGTTCTCCCGAAAGAATAAAAAATGGAATGGCCAAGAGTGCAAAACTATCCAATCCCGTGGCCATGCGTTGCGAAATGGTCGTGAACGCAGGCAGGGTAGGAATACTCACCAACATGGTCAAAAGCGATGAGATGGCGATGCTCCACGCCACCGGGGTACCGATGGCCAAGAGGCCAACAAAACTAATGATCAAGATGAGTATCGGCACGTATTCCATAGGGTCAGTCGGTCAGCATATCAGCGGTTTTGTAATAGATGATAAGCAGTCCACTGATCGGAATCACCAAATAAACGACTGCCAAAGGCAACCCAAGGGCGGGTGAATACTGCTCGAGAACGTAGGTGACATAGACCAAGCGAAGCCCTCCGATCACCATTGCAAATAGGCAAAACAGCACGATGGCCACTCGCACGAACCGCTTCAGTCTTTTTTGGTTATGGGTATTGGCACGGCGTGCCAAGACATTGATGGCCACATGCCCGTTTCGGCCCGCAACATAGGCTGCCCCCAAAACCCCTATCCAAATCATAAGAAAACGGGCCAATTCATCGGTGAAAGAGCTTGGTTCGGCCAATACATAGCGGCTGAAAACCTGCCAGAGCACGTTGACGACCATTACTGCCATAATGAAAACCAGTGTGTGACCCAGTACCTTGTCCAACCTTTTTCTGAAACTCATGGTTTTTCCATTTTCTGTATTTGGTGAATGATTCCATACAGTTCTTTGTCATCCCTATACTGTTCATACATGGTCTCTGCTCTTTTTACAAAAGGTTTCTTGTCTGGTCTCACAATCTTCACCCCGGCATTTTGTACTTCTTGAAGGGCTTCTGCCTCTGCCTTGGCCCATAGTGCTCTTTGATAAGCAATGGATCTACCGACCGCTTCTTCCAACCACGTCTTTTCCTGTTCTGAAAGATGGTTCCAAAAGTGGGTGCCCGTAATCAATACGTCAGGCGAAAAGGTATGTTCGTTCAGCGAATAGTATTTGCATACTTCATAATGTCTTGAAAGATAAAAACTAGGCGGATTGTTCTCTGCCCCATCAACGACACCCTGTTGCAACGAGGTGTACAGTTCACCCCAAGAAATGGGTGTGGGCGAACCCCCGAAACTTCGTACCATGTCCATTGCAGTGACACTCTCCATGACCCGTATTTTTAGTCCTTCCAAATCATCGGGGTGGCCAATAGGTCGCTCTTTTGAATAAAAACTACGGCTGCCCGCATCATAAAACCCCAACCCTTTTAACCAGTATTTCTGACTATCATCCAACAGTTTTTGTCCGATGGGGCCATCCAATACTTGAAAAGCATGCTGTCTGTCTTCAAAAAGGTAGGGCAAGCCTAAAATACGTGTCTTGGGCGCAAAATTTTCCAAAGTGGCCACCGATACTTTGGTCATGTCAAGGCTCCCGATCTGGATCAATTCCAATATCTCTCGCTCGGTGCCCAGTTGTTGGTTGGGATAAATTTCAATTTGGAGGGAACCTTTGGAAAGCTTGGCCAGATCACGACCCATCTTCACCATCGCCTTATGAACCGAATGGTTGATGTCCAAACCATGTGCCAGTCTGATGTATTTGACGCTATCAGTGCCTTTACAGCCCAAGAGAAGCACAAACGTGAATACTATGGCGGCAGGGGCCCTCATTTATTTCCTGATTTCTTGAATGATGTTTAGGGTCTGGCATACTTTCTCTTCCAATCTTTTGAAATCTTTCTTGTTCAAAATTTCTTTGGAAATCAGTTTTGATCCCATGCCCACGCAGGTCACCCCCGCTTCGAACCAGGCCCTTAAATTTTCCTCTTCGGTACTCACACCACCGGTGGGCATGATGCTGGTCCAGGGTTGTGGACCTTTCACTGTCTTTACAAAACCAGGCCCATAGACCTCTCCTGGAAACAGTTTAACGATTTCACAGCCCAGCTCTTCTGCCCTATTGATCTCTGTAAGCGAACCACAGCCTGCCGACCAAAGTACTTTTCGTCGATTACAGACCATGGCAATATCTTCGCGCAATGAGGGCATCACTACAAAGTTTGCCCCCATTTGCATGAACAGCGAGGCGGCCCCTGCATCGGTGATAGACCCTACCCCCATCATCATACCGGGCAGTTCTTTGAGCGCATATTTGTTCAATTCGGCAAATACCTCAAAAGCAAAATCGCCCCTTGCGGTAAATTCCATCAGGCGCGCGCCCCCATTGAAACAGGCTTGCAATACTTCTTTGCCCAATGCTACATCAGCATGATAGAACAGGGGCACCATGCCGGTTTCATGCATCGCTTTCGCTACTTGTAATCGTGAATACTGTGCCATATTTTACGTATTGTTTTTATCTGGCGACCCTACCTGAAGCATCGCCGCCCATCAGTTTTTCGACCTCTGCCACTGTTGCCAGATTGGCATCTCCCAAGATGGTGTGCTTCAATGCGGAAGCGGCCACGGCAAAATCAAGGGCCATTTGGTCGTCGTTCGGGTATTTCAAAAGCCCATAGATCAATCCGCCCATGAAAGAATCACCGCCGCCGACCCTATCAACGATATGGGTTATCTGGTATTCGGTAGACTTGAACATCGTATCACCATCGAACAGCACCCCTGACCAAGTGTTGTGCGAGGCTGAAATGGAGCCCCGCAATGTGGTGATGACTTTCTTGGCATTGGGAAATTTTTTCATCATCTGCTTGCAGACCGATAGAAACGCCTCGGCCTTTACCGCCTCGCCCTGGGTGGTCACATTTAAGCCTTCGGGCTTGATGCCAAAGTGTTTTTCAGCATCTTCTTCATTGCCCAAGATAATGTCACAATAAGAGGTCAATTCGGTCATGATAGCCTCTCGGTCACCACCATACTTCCATAATTTGGCGCGATAGTTCAAATCGGTCGAAATGGTGATATTTCTCTTTTTTGCCTCTTGTACGGCCTCCAACAGGGCATCGGCCGCTCCCTGTGATATCGCTGGCGTAATGCCTGTCCAATGAAACCACTGCGTATCTTCGAACACTTTTTCCCAGTTGATCATGCCTTTTTTGATTTCGGCCATGGCCGAATGTGCACGGTCATAGACCACTTTGCTTCCACGGCTAACCGCACCCGTTTCCAAGAAATAGATGCCCAAACGACCGCCCCCAAAGATGATTTTATCGGTGCCGACCCCTCTTTTGCGCATTTCCATCAAGGCGCAATGGCCCAGATCATTGTCGGGCAATCGGGTCACAAAATCAACAAGAACCCCATAATTGGCCAATGACACCGCTACGTTCGATTCGCCGCCGCCATAGACCACATCAAAACTACTGGCTTGTGAAAACCTCAAAAACCCAGGTGGGGAGAGCCGAAGCATAATTTCGCCAAATGTCACCACTTTTTTTGTGCTGTTATCCATAGTTATCCACTAATTTAAAAATCAAAGTACACTTTTGCATTGTTGTAACAAATGTCTTGTACTATTTTACCGATGTGCCCCATATCTTTGGGCAGCAGTCCCTTTGCCATATCACTTCCGAAAATATTGCAGAGCAATCGTCTGAAATATTCATGTCTGGGAAAAGATAGCAAGCTGCGCGAATCGGTCAACATTCCCACAAAACAGCTCAGCACTCCCATGTTCGATAGCGCATTGATCTGTTTTTCCATGCCATCGAGCTGATCCAAATACCACCATCCTGAACCATACTGCATCTTTCCCCTTACACTACCATCGTTAAAATTACCTATCATCGTGGCAAAGACCTCATTCTGCGAAGGGTTCAAATTGTACAGCAGGGTCTTTGCCAATTGGTTCGTACTATCCAGTAGGTTCAAGAACTTGCCCAAAGGATGGGCTTGTTGAAAATCGCCGATGGAATCAAAACCCGAATCTGGGCCCAGTTGCCCCAGCATTCGCTCATTGTTGTTGCGAAGGGCACCTAAGTGAAACTGCTGTGCCCATTCACGTTCATGGTATTCTCGACACAAGTGGATCAAGGTCTCAAACTTGAAATACCGTATTTCTTCAATTTTCAAGGATTTTTTTGAAAGGATTCTTTTAAAGATCTTTTCAATGTCAAAGGTGTTGAATTCGAAGTATTGGAGTTGTTCAAGCCCATGGTCGGCCAAACGGCAATCGTTTTGATGGAAATGGGCAATCCTTTTTTTGAGCGCCGAAATCAAATCTGCATAGCAAACGATGTTCGTTTCAGAAGCATTTGCCAACTTTTCAAGATACCTTAGATAAATGGTTTGGTCTTCAACAGCGTAGGCTTTATCAGGTCTAAATGTCGGTAGCACATTGGGTTGAAGATTGTTTTTCCTTATTTTTTGATGAAATCGCAAATCGTCAATTGGGTCATCGGTGGTACAAAGCACTTCGACGTTCATTTGCTGTAGTAACCCTAAGGCGCTATGGCTTTTTTGCTGCAATTGCGATGAGGTCTCTTCGTAGATTTTTTTGGCATTCTTGGCAGATAAAAGTTCGGTAACGCCAAAGTAGCGCTGTAGCTCTAGGTGTGTCCAATGATACAGCGGATTGCGAACCAAATAGGGTACGGCCTCGGCCCATTTCCGAAATTTTTCATTATCGGACGAAGCACCGGTGATATACTTTTCATCAATACCCAAGGTACGCATGGCGCGCCATTTATAATGATCGCCGGCCAACCATGCCCGTGTCATGTTCTCAAATCGATGGTCGTTCGCCAATCGATCGGGCTCTAAATGGTTATGGTAATCGATAATGGGCATCGTTTTGGCATGGCCATGGTAGAGTTCTTCGGCATATTTGTTCTGCAACAGAAAGTTATCATTGATAAAACTCATAACATCAACGATTTTTCTATACCCATCATCAGGCCCCGCAATTCGGCCAGACCACGCAATCGCCCAATGGCCGAGTACCCTGAATTTGTTTTTTTCATCAAATCATCCAACATTTGGTGGCCATGATCCGGCCGCATGGGCAACCGCTGGTTTTTCAATCCCAAAGCTATTCTACGCCTTTGTTCCAACAGCAATTTCTTCATGACACCGTACATATCGACATCGCCCTCAAGATGGTCTGCTTCATGAAAATTGCCAAATTCATCGCGCTGGGTGCTTCTGAGATGCACAAAGTTGATACGGTGCCCCAACCGATCTGCCATGCCCACCAAATCGTTATCGGCGCGCACTCCATAAGAGCCTGTACAGAAACAGAGTCCGTTGTGTGGGCTATCGTACGCATTCAACAATGCCACAGCATCTTGTTCGGTGCTCACCACCCTAGGCAGTCCCAAAATGGAATAAGGTGGGTCATCTGGGTGAATGGCCAAAAACACCCCTTCTTCTTCCGCTACGGTCGCGATCTGATCGATAAAGAAGTGGAGGTTTGCCCTCAATTTTTGATCATCGATGTCTTGATAACCATCAAGGGTGTTTTGGAATTGTGCCAACGTATAGCCTTCTTCAGTCCCCGGTAATCCAGCGATGATATTGTTGGTCAATCGTTCTTTGGCTCCTTCATCCATATTCTCGAAAACTTCCTTGGCCCGGGCAATTTCTTTTGGGTCATAATCGTTTTCGGCACCTGGTCGCTTGAGGATGAAAAGCTGAAAAGCCGCAAAGTCCAATTTATCGAACCGCAAGGCCAAAGCTCCGTCAGACATGGTATGGGCAAGGTCGGTACGTGTCCAATCCAGTACAGGCATGAAATTATAGCAGATGGTATCAATGCCACATTGCCCAAGGTTTTTAATGCTCAGTCTATAGTTCTCTACATACTTTTCGAAATTTCCCGTACGCTTTTTGATATCCTCATGTACTGGAACACTCTCTACTACCGACCAAGTGAGGCCGGCATCTTCTATTTGTTTTTTTCGTCTTTCTATTTCGGCAACGGGCCAGACCTCTCCATTGGGTATATGGTGCAGGGCCGTGACCACACCCGTGGCGCCCGCCATCTTGATGTCGGCCAATGAAACCGGGTCATCGGGCCCAAACCACCGCCATGTCTGTTCCATTCCCATTTAATTTATTTATACGCCACTGAAGGCACTGAATCCACCATCGATGGGCACGATTGTTCCTGTTACAAAACTGGCCGCATCGCTGATCAACCAATGAACGGTTCCATTCAATTCATCGGCATTGCCAAAACGCTTCATGGGCGTATTGGCAATAATGGTCTTGCCACGATCGGTGTAGCTTCCGTCCGCATTCAGCAACAGTGCCCTGTTCTGGTTCCCTATAAAAAACCCCGGGGCAATGGCATTTACCCTAAGTTTATCACCAAACTTATTGGCCAGTTCGGTGGCCATCCACCGGGTAAAATTATCGATGGCCGCTTTTGAGGCGGAATAACCCGCCACACGGGTAATGGCCCTTGCTGCTGCCATTGACGAGACATTGATGATACAACCGCTGCCGTGATCGGCCATTAGGGCCCCAAACACCAAAGAAGGCAATACAGAACCATCTAAATTCAATTCAGAAACCTTTCTGAAATCATCTAAATTCAAATCAAATATGGTCTGGTCATCTGCTATGGTCGCACCGGGCATATTGCCCCCAGCGGCATTGATCAGTACATCTATCGTGTTCCATTTCTTGACCAAAGCCTCTTTGACCTGCACCAAGAAAGCTTTGTCAAGTACATCTCCCGTAAAGCCCAAAACATTTGAACCCCTCTTTTTTAAATCGACAAGTTTTGCCTCTACCTTTTCGGCGGTATGGCCGATAATGGCCACCCTGGCACCCTCAGACAAGAGATATGCTGCCATGTTTCCGCCCAACACGCCCGATCCCCCGGTGATAACCACTACTTTTTCAGCGATATCAAATAGATTATTGCCCATATTTGCAATTATGCTCAGGTATGCTTAATTTTCTGTGTATTTTTTACACAGTTATAAATTTAGGATATTTATCCGAATAAAAAAGTCGATTTTAATTTTATTTAATGACAGGGCACGGTAATCTTCGAAATTTTCAGGTAAGGGCAGATTCGTTTGAGTGTTCGGTAACGACCGACATTGCCGTATTTGGCTATGTCGATGGCAAACTCCAGATATTGTTGACCAAACGATCGGTCGGTGATTTCACCAACCATTGGATGTTACCGGGCGGGGTGATGGAAGCCGATGAAACCCTCGAAGACTGTGCCCATAAGGTCTTGTTCGCACTGACCGGATTCAAGGACATCCATTTCGAACAGGTTCGCACCTATGCCCAAATCAATAGGCATCCATTAAAGCGGGTCATCACGATTTCTTTCTATGCCCTGGTAAAACCTGAAAACCATCCGCTCCATTTAAAGGGGAATGTAGAAGAAATCTCATGGTTTGATATGGATGAGATACCAAAAAAATTGGGTTTTGACCATGCCCAGATCATACAAGATGCCCATCTTTTTTTAAAGACCAATTTGAAAGATAGGCTTATCGTGGGAGAACTATTGCCCCAAAAATTCACATTGCCCGAATTACAAAACCTTTATGAAAACATTCTTGGCCTAAAATTGGACAAACGCAATTTCAGAAAACGAATTTTTCAGATGGACATTCTCGAGAACATCGGAGAAAAAAAAGCGGGGGTAAAAGGTGGCCCTATGCTCTATTCGTACAAGCATTAGTCTTTGACATGCGCTGACAACACCGTTCTGAAGCCCAAATGTTCTTGCGCCGAATCAAGCGAATTGGCCATACGGGCCGACACCCGATAACTTGCACAATAGTTGGCATTGCAGAGAAATGACCCTCCTTTGATCACCTTTTCCCTTGCATAGGGATTGTACTTGTTGAACGCTCTATCGGCGCCCGTGGGGTTGACAAGGGTGTCATTGGCGGCAGCCCGTTCTTGGTAATGTCCGGTGTGGTACCAATCTTGTGTCCATTCCCATACATTGCCCACGACATCATGTAGCCCATAACCGTTTGGCGGATATGATGCTACAGGTGCCTTGTTTTCAAAACCGTCATCACCGTCGTTCTTCATTGGAAAAGTACCGCTCCACGTGTTCGCACGCTGGTTTAAGATCTCCTTATCGTTGCCCCATGGAAAAATGGCCTGATCCAAGCCACCACTTGCGGCCCGCTCCCACTCGGCCTCGGTTGGCAACCTTCTGCCCGCCCACTCACAATAGGCCAAGGCATCTTCATAGGAAATATGTACCACCGGGAAATTTTCCTTACCGTTCAAATCACTGCCCGGTCCCTGCGGGTGTCGCCAATCGGCACCTACCTTCCACTCCCACCATTGAGAATAATCATTAAGGTTGGCAACTGGTCTTTTTGGCTTCTTAAACAGCAAAGACCCCGGTTGCATGACCGAATCATGGGGTTTGGGGGTACCGGGGGGGAGCTGTTTTTTCATTTCTTCCCACTCGATCGCTCGTTCCGCTACGGTAACATATCCCGTTTCTTCCACAAACTTGGCATATTGGCTATTGGTGACCTCGGTGATGTCCATGAAAAAGCCATCAATGGCCACGCTGTGTTGTGGACGTTCATGGCCCATGGCGAAGGGGTCTGAGGGCATCGCCCCTTGTTTACGTATTCCCCCTGGAATCCAAACCATGCCTTCGGGAATTTTTATGCCATCAGGTTTCTCAACCAATACCGAAACGGGTGCTGTGCTGTGCTTCAGATCGGAATCGCCCTTGGGTCTCTCTTTACAGGAAAAAGTAATGAGCGCCAGTAGCACTGCAAAACAAAAAGCTAATTTCAGATTCGATAAAAACATCATACGCTATTGTTTTTCATGCTTTTCTTTTAAATACTTCAAATGGCTTTGATCTGCATTTTCAATCACCACAAGTGACTTGGGCAAAGGGCCCATCTCCTTAAGTTTTGCCTCCATCTCCTTAAAAAGCATAAGTGCCATATCTTTTTGCTCGGTGTAAAGATTATGGGTTTCCCCGGGGTCTTTCCGTAAATCAAAGAGCAAGGTGTCGTGTGCCGTCACGGCCATCTGCCATGGGCTGCCATTAGTACCTGAAAAAGGCTTTTTGATCTTCCACTTGCCTTTTCGATAGCCTTGTAAATTTTCACCATCAAAAAAAAGAAAATCATCACCCTGTCTTTTCGCCTGACCCAACAATACCCCTGACAAGTCCCTGCCATCAATGGAGCGGTCATCAGGCAGGGGAATATCGAGTAGGTTGGCAAAGGTGGGAAACCAATCCATTTGTGTTGCAAGATCTGTACAGACGCTGCCGGGCTTTATAGTACCTTTCCACATGGCCACCGTAGGCACTCGCATGCCCCCCTCGAAGGTGAATTGTTTGCCCTCCCTTAAAACTCCGGCACTGCCGCCATGGTCTTCCATCACCAACCAAGGGCCATTGTCACTGGAGAAAATGACCAAGGTATCTTGCAATAATCGTAGTGACTCCAATTTTTTTACGATCTGCCCCACGCTCCAGTCCAATTCCTGTACCACATCACCGTATAAACCTTTTGCCGAAGTACCCAGAAAGTCGTCGGAAGCATATATTGGAACGTGCGGCATGTTATGGGCCACGTAGAGAAAAAATGGCCCGTCCTTATTTTTTTCTATAAATTTCAAGGCCTCTTGTGTATAGGTTTTGGTCGTGTTTTGCTGGTTTACTGAATAGTTTGCCACTTCATTACCACGCATGTAGACAACGCTTTGCATATCATTGCTATACGGTATGCCGAAATACGAGTCAAAGCCTTGCTGAAGGGGCAAAAATTCATTTCTGTGGCCCAAGTGCCATTTTCCGACAATACCGCTCGTGTAGTTTTTTTCTTCGAGCAATTCGGCAATGGTAACTTCGCTTGGTGACATTCCCGTCCAACTTTCAGGGAAGAAAACACGATTGATCCCCATCCGTTGGGGATATCGACCCGTCAACAAAGCAGCCCTTGACGGACTACAGACCGAAGATGCGGAATAAAAATCGGTAAATTTCATACCTTCTTTGGCCATGCGGTCTATATAAGGGGTTTTGATATCGGTAGCGCCAAAACAGCCCAGATCGCCATAGCCAAGGTCATCGACAAAAATGAAGACCACGTTAAAAGGTCTTGATCTGTCTTGGGCCTGTAAATGGGCCATGGATGCCCATAGGAAGAACAGGCTGATTTTGGCTATGTATTTGAAAGAAAAAAAAGTAGGTTTCATCATCTCTGGCCTTTTCAAATATAGGCCGCAATTTTATTTTGGTTCATGGCTGAACATACTGGGTTTATAGCCGATTCGATGTGCTCTTGCCACAAGGGTCATATTGGGCATATCTTTGATGGGCCTTGTATATATCTGCCAGTTATGGCCAGGCTTGGCAGCATCATTGGCCAACCATTGGTAGCCTATGGAAGCACCAGGCGTAGAAGATTTTAAAATCAAGACATTTCCCTGCTTTCTTATCGATGGGGCCTTTGTTTCAGGTTGTTCCCAATAGTTTCCAATAGATTCGATATATTCTTTCTCGGGTACCATACCCTTATCATCTGTTCTTGAAATCCACGAATCCAAGACGCTGCTAAATTCGGCCATTTTCTCGGTATAATCGGAATGATTTGCCAAATTACGCAATTCGTGGGGATCTGTCCATGTATCGAACAATTCAACTGGGTCTTTTTGTTGCCTAAACCACAGCGCTTGTTGTGCCGTCAATTTGTCTTCTTTGTTTAACCTCAGCAGTTCTTTCATGATGGCCATTGTTTCCCTATACTTGACCGGTAGGTAATACGGCTTCCCTGATATGTAGTTTCTGATATACTTGTATCTTTTATCGCGTACCGCCCTGATTCTATCGTGTTGATGGTCAAATCGATCCGCAGCCGCGAATATATATTTTCTGGGTCGATTATCCCTATATCTTCCCATCCAGGCCCTGCCATCTGTGTAATCAGGATTTGGAATTCCCGCCAATGACAACAACGTTGGTTTGAAATCTACAAAGCTGATGAGTTGATCATCTCTCATACCCGCCATTTGTCGGTTTGGAAAACGAACTATCAGGGGCACTTTAATGCCAGAATCATAGATGGTACGCTTTTGTCGCGGTAAGGGGCCACCGTGGTCTGAATACCAAAAAATGATGGTTTTTTCCAATAGCCCTTCATCTTCCAACTCTTTTAGAAGCGCACCGACCTGTTCATCCATTTCCTTGATATTGGAGTACATGCGCCGAATATCTGTTTTGGCGATCTCTGTTTCGGGCAAATACGGTTGCACTCGTACTTTCAAGTTTTCATCTACCCAAAGTGAGTCTTTTTTCTTGACCCAAATTTGTGATTCATGTGTCACGCCTGAATTGAAGATCGCGAAGAAAGGTTTTTCTGGGGGTCGATTCTTCCAATGGGCTTTCCAACTGCTTTCATCCCAAGCGGTCATTTCGGCTCGGAACTGATAGTCTTCTTTTCGGTTATTGGTGCAGTAATAACCTGCACGCCTTAAGTATTCACTATGCATATGGGTGCCCACAGGAGGTTTGGCCTCATAGACTTCTCGACCATAATTTCGCAGTGCCCTGTCTTTTGTCTTAAAACTGAACCAAGGACCGGTACGCATGTGCATGGCCCCAATTTTCGTTGGGTACATACCCGTGGCGATGGCTGCCCTACTCGGCGCACAGACTCCCGATGGGCTATATACGTTGGTATAGGTGATACCTTCTTTGGCCAATCTGCTCAAATGGGGCGTAGCCACTGTCGAGTCACCATACATGGGTAGATAAGGGCCAAGGTCTTCAGCAACGATCCAAACTATATTGGGCCGTTCAGGAAGCCTAAGATTCTTATAGTCTAATGAGTCATCTTGAGCATGTGCCAGTGTCAAAAAAAACAAGGCCAACCCAAACATAGATACTTTAAAGCCGTTTTGCTTCATGCTACTCTGTTGCAATGATCTCACTTCTTTCAGAGATACCGTTTTCATTAAAGGCCTCTACTTGATAAAAGTACTTTTGGTCAGTGTTCAGGGCCCGTAGTTCATAGTTGGGTTCATCGTACATCAACGCTGAAAGGTTCAATCTATCAGGATGAATGCCCCAGTAAATCACATAGCCTTTGGCCCCTTCAACAGGTTTCCAGGTCAGGTCTGCATTTCTGCGGTCATCTTGTCTTCTTACCCTGAAGTTTTTTGGTGCTTTGGGCAGCTTTCCCCTACCCTTGCCGAATATCCGAAATTCTGAAATGGCCAAGTAATTGTTCGTACAATATACATGGTCGTACCGAACATAGCGAGCAGCCTCTGGCTTTTTTAATTCGATATAGCCGTGCGGCATATCGCGTTGGTTTTGTGAATAATCGGCAATGGTCTTCCAATTCTTGCCATCGAGTGAAGCTTGAATCTTGAACTGTTGTCTCAACGTGTCTGGTCGACCATAAATGTTGCTCTGATAATCTTGAAAATTAAGCTGTACGGCATGCACATCATGAACTTTTTCCAAATCGATATCCACATAAATCGAATCATTGTTGGCCGCCGAAACCCAGTACGACCGAATTTCTTCGTCATTGATCCTGTTGATGCCAAAATCAGTGATCTGTTGCTGCATATAGCCTTGCTCACTCTCATCGACCACGTTTGGCTTACCCTCGACCAAGGGTGAATTGGTACTGACAGGTTTTTTATACGACAGTAGCATCCAGCCCGTGAAACGGTTTTTGTGGTTTTCGACCTCGATATGCGGTAGATAATGTGGATAATCACCGTAGGCCGTGTTTACAAACATTTGGCCATTGTCAGGTTCAAATCCCGCAGGATACATACCGATTCTACGTTCAAATTTGTAATTCACTGAAATGGCCATGGTGGCAAAATGCCAATAATTGCCATTGTTGTCTCGAACGGTGCTACCATGCCCCGAGCCTTTCAAAAAACCGCCCGGCTTATATGAAATGGGGTTGTAAGGTGCATATTCGAAGGGCCCCAATGGGTTTTTACCGGTATAGACCCCATCGGCATAGACATTCCATTGTGTACCTGGGGCACCGTACTCTAAATAATAGGTGTCATTGTATTTCATCATCCATGGGCCTTCGATAAACGGTTTGAGGTCAGATCTGTGGTCTTGGCCAAAACGTTCCCAGCCATGTCTATCAGGCTCAAGATTAAAAAGGTCTGTTTGTTTACCTATAGGGATGTAGTAGTTCTTTGAGTCCAATTCCACTCCTCGAATGGGCCATTTATTAGATGATTCCTCATAGAGGTAGACCTTTCCGTCATCATCGACGAACAAATTGGGATCTTGCACCCCACCGGGCATATTGATTACGGCAAAATTGGTTTTCCAATCACCCAAATCTGGATTATTCGTCTCGATGACCGCACCTCGACCCGAAGGGTCGCCCAAAAGGATGATCTTATCGTCATATACCGCAGCAGCAGGGGCATTGCTTCCATTAAAATACCAACTTTGGGGCCTGATAAATCGCCAATCGCTCATGTCGGTCGAAGTCCAATACCCATGTGAGCGTGTCACGAACATATAGAATTTTCCATTGAAATTCACCACTGCGGGATCGGCACCCGAGCGGTACGAAACATTGTTTCTGGCCCTGTAGTGTGACATGTAAGAATAGTCGATATCCAAAGGATTGCAATAGGTCTTAAATTCTTTTTTTAAAAGGGCATCCTGTGAAAGAAGCAGTGATCCCTTTAGAAAGCAAATGGTCAACAGCAGAACTTTGGCGGTCATGATCTTCATAGTAAAAGCACTTCACGAATATTCATGTCAAGTTACTAAAGAACAGTACATCACTCCCAAAAAACAACTACATAAAAACTACATCAATTACTATAAATATTGCTATTTAACCTATATTTCAGACCATATTAACCACATCATTTTTAAATTTCGACAATATTGGCACTACACATATTTGATGAACAAATGACGTGTTCGGCCCATCAACAACATAAAGTATTGCAAACCATTCAACTGATTCTTTTAGTTTTGTACAATCATTTTCACCATCGATAATTTATAGCTATGCCTTTGCCCAAAGCGGCCACATTCATCGTTTGCTTTTTTCTCATCATGTTTTTTTCGCATGCCCAGAAATTGTTGCCGCCCATTTACAACTATAGCCTATTGGAATATAAGGGAGGTAGTAAAAACTGGGGGTTGGCAGTGAATGAAAAAGGAGAACTATTTGTGGCCAACAACAAAGGCCTGTTGCATTATGATGGCGAACGTTGGCACCTTAATAAATTGCCGAACAACACCATAATACGTTCTGTGGCGGCAGTCGGGAACAAAATCTATACCGGGTCATATGAAGAATTTGGCCATTGGAAAAAAAACGAACTTGGTTTTTTAGAATACACCTCACTGACCCCATTGATCAAAGACCATGAATTCACCAGTGAAGAGTTCTGGGAAATCTTACCGGTACACGACTCGATTTTATTTCGGTCTTTTTCTGCAATCTATATATTCAGAAATGGAGAAGTGAAGGTCATAGACCCGCCCGAGGTCATTTCTGATATGATGGTCTATCAAGATAGAACCATCGTGGCCCTGGGCACCAAAGGCCTGTCTGAACTGAAAGAAGGTCAATTGAGGCCCCTTGAGAACCAGAATCAATTGCAGGGCATGACCATTACCGATATGATTTTGTTGAACGGTGGCATTTTAGTGGGCACAAAACTCAACGGTTGTTATTTTTTTGATGGAACCACCCTTATACCATGGCAAACGCAAATCAACGAAGAGCTAAAACTGCACCAACTGAACAAATTGCTGTTATTGAATACGGGCAAAATTGCCTTCGGCACCATCAAAAATGGCGTCTATATCTTTGACCCCGTTTCAGACACCCATCAAATTCTTAATCGCGGGTCGGGCCTACAGAACAACACCGTGCTCTCGATGCTTCAATTTCGCGACCAATTCTGGCTGGGCCTCGATAATGGTATTGCCCGGGCAAGGCTCAATTATCCCATTACCTACTATACCGATTATTCAGGGGCCTTGGGCATGGTTTATGACATAGCTCGTTACAATGACCGGCTTTATTTGGGCAGCAATACTGGGGTCTTTTATTTCGAGGATAACGACTTGAAATTTGTCAATGGTTCTTTGGGACATGTCTGGGACCTTGAAGAGGTTGATGGAGATTTACTTTGTGGCCACAACACCGGCACCTATAAAATCGAGGACACCAAATTTGAGAAAATCTCCGATGTTTCCGGTGGATACGAAATCAAAAAAGTACCCGAACAATACAACACCTATATACAGGGCACCTATAACGGTCTTGCCAAATTTGAAAAAGAACAGCAGGGCAATTGGCAAGTCAAGAGGATAAGGGGCGTTGGCTTTCCCATCAAACAACTCTGCTTCGAAAGCCCGACAATTGTATGGGCCGCACACCCTTATAAAGGACTGTACCGAATTCATCTGAAAGAAGGCTATGATGAAATACTGCGAACGCAGCAATACCATGATGAGGGGTCGCCCAGCGAATACAATATCAAGATTTATAACATCAAGAACCAAATAGTCTTCTACAGTGAGGGGAAATGGTACAAATACGACCCCATTGTTGATAGAATCATTGTATTTGACGAGTTTCAGAGATTCAACGACAAAGAATTGCTCTTTGTCGACAACGATCACTTTTGGTTTGTTGAAGGCGACGGCGAAAAAGAAATCATCAATACCGATCTGAAGACCGACAGTCTACTAATATCAGATCTGCCCTTGCGCGAGCGATTGGCCCCTGACTCACAAAAAATGGTAAGGATAGGCGATTCGACCCTTTTTGTTACGTTAAATGACGGTTTTGCAAACATAAACCCTTCAAAGCTCAAAAGCCAGCTAGACAACGTAGCGCTTCCCAAACCCAACATTACCTTTATCAGAGACGAAAAACGGCCTTATGCCACAACCGGATCAGGTGAAATCGAAATGGCTTACCCTGATTCTCGGATCACAACGGTTCAAGTGGCCGCACCAGAACTCATGCAAGCCCGCTATCGTTACAGGCTAGAGGGGGCAAAGGCACATTCAGGTTATGCTGAAAATGGTTTCATACAATTTCAGAACCTTCCTCATGGTGAGTACCAAATTCAGGTTTTTGCCGTCGGAATTGACAATGAGGTTTCAGAACCCGCGCTATTGGAGTTCAAAATTGCCCCACCATGGTTTCTTTCCAATCTGATGATTACCATTTATATTTTGCTTACCCTTGCCACCATCGCGATCATTCGCTGGTACAACCGCAGAAAACTGACGCGTAAGCAGCGTGAACTGGAACTTCGAATGAAAAAAGAGCAAGATGAACGAATGGCCGAGCTTGAAAGGGAGAAATTGGCCAAAGAAGTTAAACTGAAACAGAACGAATTGGCCAGCACCACGCTCAATATTGCCAAGAAGAACGAAATGATCCTGGAACTGAAAAACATGCTCGTCGTCAATAAAGACAAATTTTCCAATTCACAACGCTATCGATCATTCATCAAAAAACTCAATAATTCGATACAGGACACTGAAGATTGGAAACGCTTTGAGGTAAATTTCAAAGAATTGCATGAAGATTTTTTTGAAAGGTTATTGAAAAAATATCCTATCCTCACCCCAAAAGATCTCAAACTCTGTGCCTATCTCAAAATGAACCTTTCCACCAAAGAAATAGCTCCACTAATGGCTATCTCAATTAGAGGTGTAGAGATACATCGCTACCGACTTAGAAAAAAATTAAAAATCAACAGTTCTGAAAACCTTTCCAACTTTCTGATAACCTTTTAATGGGTGGTTGACAAGCGAAATACAGAATTGTCATCCCTTAAAACCGCAATACATCATTACTACATCATTTTGTTAAATTTTCTTTCTCTTTAAGACTACAGAGATAGCGTTAAGCCTTTGTTAATAGACTTTACGAAAACCTTTTCGTATGATGTATTTGTTATGTATGGCGATAGTTTTATAAAAGAACTGCGCCTTAGTAACTTAGCAAAAATCTAACTCAATTTTTGAATACTCATGAAATATAAAAGCATCTTGTTGTCAATACCGTTGCTATTGTTCTCAATTGCTTCTTTTGCGCAAAACAATATCACGGTCTCAGGTACGGTAACCGATAGTCAGGGGCA
>JANQOD010000394.1 GCA_028289745.1 Allomuricauda sp.
TTCGTACCAAACGCTATAAGCTTATTCATTTTTATGATGATATTGACGAATGGGAGTTCTATGACCTCGAAAAAGACCCAGAAGAGTTGTACAATGCCATTAGCGATAAAAAATACGCCGATGAGATAGCCATGATGCACCAAAAACTTGACAGCCTTCAAACATTGTACAAAGTGACAGAAAAAGAATTTGAAAACGCCCCAAAAGAGCAGGTAGAAAAGGCGTACGAGAATTTTGCCCGCCTGCGCGGAAAACCAATAAAATGAAACAGCTAACCACTCTTTGGGTCATTTTGACCTTACATACCGCTTTTGGTCAGACCACGAATGTGTTGACCTATAACATCAAATATGATAACCCAAAAGACAGTCTAAACAATTGGAACGACCGCAAAGATTTTCTTATCTCACAGCTCAATTTTTATGCCCCCGATATCTTTGGCACCCAAGAAGGGCTTATACACCAACTGAAAGAAATCGATCGGGGGTTGAACGACCATACTTTCTTTGGTGTGGGCCGTGACCATGGTGATGACCGGGGCGAGTTCACCGCCATTTTTTACAATTGGAAAAAAATCGATTTATTGAAAGAAGCCACTTTCTGGCTTTCACCTACTCCTGAAAAACCTTCAAAAGGCTGGGATGCTGCCCTGCCAAGAATCTGCACCTATGCCCTTTTCAAAAGAAAAGAAGATGGACGGGAGTTCTATGTGTTCAACACCCATTTTGACCACGTTGGCACAAATGCACGCATAGAGAGTGCAAAACTGATTCTTAAGAAGATCAAAGAGTTGAACACTGAAAATCTTCCTGTGGTCGTAATGGGTGATTTTAATTTGGAACCTTCAAGCAAAGGAATTCAGCTGATCTCAGATGAATTGGGAGATGCCCATATCGAAGCCGGCAAAAACGCACACGGCCCCAAGGGCACTTTTAATGGCTTTGATTTTGCAAAACCTGTTGAAAAAAGAATTGACTATATCTTTATTTCAAATGAGGGTTTAGAGGTACTAAAAAGCGGTATTCTAAGCGATTCTTTTGAATGTCGGTACCCTTCTGACCACTTTCCGGTATATGCGGGGTTACGGTTTACACGAAAATGACTCATTAGCACAATCACTTATACTAGGTAAGTAGATTGCCTTCATCATCCCATTCGGCAATGATCCCACGTTTGCTTTGGTCTACGCACTTGGCCAACCAGTCCTCGTCATACGAAACACCATGTTGTTTCAGTACATCTTCAGGCACCCCATTCCACACATTCGGCATGTTGCCTTTATAGCCCAACTCTTCCATTCCGATTTTTGAGGTATAAAAACCGGTCACGGTCAAGTTTCTGACCAGTGAAAAAAAGTTGACCTCAAATGGGCGGTCACTTTCAGGTACCTCTGGGTCATAATAGGCGATCTCATCCAAAATGATCTTTTGCTGCTCTTCGGTTGCCGACTTGAACTCGGTATTGAACTCGGTATTGCTTTTGTGGTCGAGCCACATGAGGCCGCCCCTAAGGTCGACCTGCATCTCAGGAATATCCTTTGCCATAAACTCAATGAACGGCACCACTTCGGCATCAGAGGCACTTTTATATTGTTCACTACGCGGCAGTACCAAATCACAGAGTACGGTCATGGTCGCCCACTCATGTTCATTGAAGAACCGTTCTGCATTCAGATCGGCCACCAGCTTGTTCTCTTTTGGCGTTCGCCAAGGAACGGATAGCGCTTCGACCACTTCTTGTTCAGAAGCTTTACTTTCAGGTTTGCAGCCGTGAACGGCCAAACCACCGGCCACCGATCCAAAAACAATCGATTTGATGCTTTTTCTTCTATCCATGACCTTAGATGTTTTGTTTTTTCAATTGATCTACGATATGATCCGAAGCCCTCCATGAAAGTGCCAAAATCGTCCATGTACAATTTTTATCGGCTTGTGAGACAAAGGGCCCCGCATCGACCACGAACACATTATCGACATCGTGCAATTGTTGAAACCTGTTGGTGACCGAGGTTTTGGGGTCATCTCCCATACGGGTGGTGCCCACTTCGTGGATGATACGGCCAGGAGTATGAAGCCCGTAATCTGCTTCTTTGCCAGGCCTGCTGCCCAAAACCTCACCCCCTAGATTGGCCAATATTTCCTCGAAGGTATTGTGCATGTGACGGGCTTGGTTCCGTTCAAGATCTGACCATTTGTAGTGAAATCTCAAAACGGGTATGCCCCATTCATCGACAGTGGTCGGGTCTATTTCACAATAATTGTCTTTTCTGGCAATCGATTCGCCCCTACCGCTCAGTCCGATAATGGCCCCATAATACTTTTTGGCATCGCTTCTGAGCACATCGCCATAGCCCCCGACCTTGGCACCAAAGAATCTGTTGAACTCGTTTACATTGAACCCGAAACCATAACTGGGCATGCCCATGCCACCCCATATCTCTATATGGTAACCGCGTGGAAAATCAAGTTTCGAGTTGTCGCCCCACCAGGGCGAATACACATGCATACCACCGACACCGTCTTCATTGTACGATACCTTACGGTTCATCAAATCGGGCACAAATGCCATACGGTCGGCACCCGTTGAATCGTGCAGATACTTGCCAATATGGTCACTACTGTTGCCCAAACCGTTCGGATGTTGGGCACTTTTTGAGTTCAAGAGTATTCTCGCCGTGCTACAGGCTGATGCCCCCAAAACGACCACTTTACCCTGGAGCTTGTATTCTTTTCTATCTTTTTTATTGATATACGAGACCCCGGTTGCACGGCCCTCCTCATCGGTCGTTACTTCCCGTACCACGCAGTTCACAAAAAGATCTACCTGCCCACTGCCTTTCTGCGCCGGAAATATCAAACAGGTACCCGCCGAGAAATCGGCATATACCTGGCAGGCCCTGCCACACTGCCCACAATAGAAACAAACGCCGCGTTCGTTGTTGATCTTTTTGGTAAGCATTGACATTCTTGATGGATAAACGGGTATGCCCGTTTTTCGTGCCCCTTTTATATAGAAAAGCTCGTGCAACCGTGGCTTTGGGGGAGGAAGAAAAAAACCATCGGGATCGTTAGGAAGCCCTTCTTTGGTGCCGAACACCCCGATCAATTTATCGACCCGGTCGTAATAGGGCTTTACATCATCATACCCGATGGGCCAGTTTTCACCATGGCCATCGACGTCTTTATGCTTGAAGTCCTTCGGACCAAAACGCAATGAGATACGCCCCCAATGATTGGTACGTCCCCCCAGCATATGAGATCTGAACCAATCAAATTTGGTTCCATCTTTATGGGTATAGGGTTCGCCCTCGATTTCCCATCCGCCATAGGCGGCATCAAAATCACCAAAGGGCCTTATGGTATTGGCTCCCCGCCGTGGCGACTCCCATGGCCACCGCAACTGGGTACGTTGCTCTTGATCGGCAGGATCAAAAAACGGACCTGCCTCTACCACGGCCACTTTAAGACCGGCATCGGCCAACACTTTGGTGGCCATACCTCCACCAGCACCTGACCCTACGATGATGGCATCATAAATGGTCGAATTTTCAATTATTTGCATTCTTATTGTTGTAGGTTTGGCAACGTCTTCTGTTGATTTTGATAAAAGGGCAATACAGTCCCTAATGGCAGGGTAAGATACACAAACAAGTTGTGAACATAGGGCCCTTTTGGGTTTCCATTCCCATTTTCTTGTCAGTTATGGCCAAACTCCAGTTGCTTTGACTTGATCAGTTGCTGATGGGTAACAAAGGGTTTCTTTAGTTTCTTGCCATCCAATAAAATTTCCACTTTACTCTCATTGTCATTGCCCTGCTTTGCATTGCCAATAATTTCAATTTTATCGTTCTTATGGTATTCAGTGTCTAAATGAATGGTGATCTTGTCAAAGGTCGGTATGGTCAATGCATATATGGGTTCTGCCGGACTCACCGGATACACCCCCATCATCGAAAAAACGGCCCAGGCGCTCATGGTACCTGTATCATCGTTTCCTGGGAGCCCGTCCGGGGCATTTTTAAAATAGGTCTTCAACAGTTCGGAAACTTTTTCAGCGGTACGCCATTCTTCCCCTTTTACATAATTGAACAGATAGGGATAGCCGATATCGGGCTCGTTGGCCATATCGAACTGGTCTTTGTCAAATACATCTTGTAACCGTTTCGAAAACGGTCTCGGACCACCCATCAATTTTATCAATCCCTCTACATCATGGGCCACCATAAAGGTATATTGCCAGGCATTGCCTTCTATAAAACCAAGGTTTTTGACAAAATTTGCCCCTGTCTCCGGATTGTAGGGTGTAAGCCAACTGCCATCATCATTTTTGGGCCTCAGCAAATTGAATTCTTTATCGAACAGTTTTCGGTATGATATGGCGCGTTTTGAAAATCGTTTATAATCTTCTTCTTTGCCCAACACTTTGGCCAATTGTGCAATGGCAAAATCGGAGATGTTGTATTCTTGTGTTGTCGAAACCGATCCACTATTGGTGGTCTTTGTGGTCAGATATCCCTTTTCAATGTAATCTTCAATGCCTGGGCGCAACGGATTGTGCTTTATCTGATCGGCACTCTTTTTCATGGCCTTGTACGCCTTTTCCACATCAAAATCTTGAATACCGCGCAAATAGGTGTCTGCAATGATGATACCCGCGGGATCACCTACCATAGTGGTGGTTTCCGTAGCGTTCAGTTCCCATTTTGGCAACCAGCCAGATTCATCGTAGATCCGCAGCATGCTGTTGACCATGTTTGCTTGTTGTTTCGGATATACCAAACTCATCAACTGGTGCAGATTTCTGTAGGTATCCCAAAGGGAAAAGACGGTATAGCGCGTACCATCGGTCTTCAAGGTCTCGCGTGTACGCATCTTAGGGTATTCACCATTGGCGTCATTCAAGGTATTCGGATGGATCAACGTATGGTATAAAGCGGTATAGAAGATGGTCTTCTCGTCTTCTGACCCTCCTTCCACTTCAATTCTCGATAGGTACCGATCCCATTCCTCTTTGGTTTCTGACAAGATTTGATGAAACGATTTATCTGCCGTCTCCATCTCTAGGTTCTTTCTGGCATTTTCAATACTGACATAAGAAATGCCCACTTTCATCTCGACCTGGGTCGGACTCTTGAAATCATAGGTCATATAGGCCCCAATACTGTCACCGACCACCTCTTTGGCATAGCCTTTCATCAATCGGGTCTTGCCGTTATAGGTCATCCATTGGGCTTCTTCTCCATGATAGGTTGTCGGTTTTTTCCAAACACCGAAGTTATCGGCAGCCTTTGAAAAACGGGCCACAAAATAAACAGGATATGCTTCTTCGGGTTTGTAGTAACAAAAAGAACCGACGGTTCGCATGCCCTCAATTTCAGTAGGGGAGACGACTTTTACCTGGGCACCCTGTTCATTGGTGAGGCCCAGGCCCAAATTAAATAAAACATTTGCTTTGCCGGCGGGAAATGAATAATTGCTGATTCCCACTCTTGTAGTGGCAGTTGTTTCTACCTTGATACCGTACTTGTCAAGCGTATTGGAGTAATAACCGACTTTTGACACCTCATCTGAGTAGGTAGAACCGTACTCGACATGGTCGGTAATGACCTCACCTGTGGTGGGCATGGCCAAAATAACGCCCAATTCAGGACAGCCGACCCCACTGAGGTTCACATGGCTGAAGCCCGTTAAAAACCCGTTATCTGAAGTATAGGGAGTAGACCACCATCGACTATCTTTCTCGTAAGGCAGATTCTGGGGGCCCGCCACATTGAAAGGAGCTACATTGGCCATGCCCCGAACCGCTATCGGCCCCGGATTGGTAGTACCAAAGTTAGAGGTGCCTATAAAGGGATTGACATAATCGACCGGTTTTTTCTGGGCCAAGACGGTTACCGCCAAAAGGCAAAAAAGTACTGAAATTTTATTTTTCATTCGATAAGGAATAGGGTTCTGAACCTTCTGCCACACCCCAATCTTTATTGGGCTCCGGACCCATTTCAAAAGACAGCGAACCGCCTTGTTGAACGGTTTCCGTACCGATCCACGTGGCGTTGAAATCGTTTCCGTTCAAGGTTGCGCTTTGAATATAGGGGCTGTTCTTGCCATTGTTTTTGGCCTGAACGGTAAATATGTTGCCATTTTCCAAATACAGCTTTACTTCATCAAAAAGGGGGCTGCCCATGACATATT
>JANQOD010000407.1 GCA_028289745.1 Allomuricauda sp.
CAGCTTTGAAAATGACGGTAATGGAAATGAAGACACCGAAAAGCCACAATTGCAATCTAACGGATTCTATTTGGCCGGTGAACTCTACAAAAACATCACCTACGATGAAAACCATGCCTCGGGCAAAAACCATTCGACAGAAGAGTTCACCGATAAACAAGGTCGTGTTATTCTAAAGCGCACCTATGCAGATATGGACTTGAATGAGAATGGTAGCATAGAAGCTGGCGAAACAGAAGTGCCCCATGACACCTATTACGTCTATGATGACTATGGCAACCTCACCTATGTGCTGCCACCAAAAATGGATGCCAGTGACAATACCAAATCCATTGTTGATCTAAGAAACGAATTACCGGAGTTGGGTTACCAATATGCCTATGACCACCGCAACCGTTTGGTGAAAAAGCAACTTCCGGGCAAGGGCAGGGAGTACATTGTCTATAACAAGCTTGACCAGCCCATCATGACCCAAGACAGTGTACAACGTGTCACTGGCGAGTGGCTGTTTACCAAGTACGATGCCTTTGGCCGGGTGGCCTATACGGGCAAGGCCTCAAGCGCCAATACGGTGACAAGGCAAGCTGTTCAAAATGAAGTTGATGGCCTGACCGTTGATTTGTGGGTGAACAAAGGAAACCAAATCAATTTCGGTGATTCAGACATTTCATATAATGATGGGGCCTACCCGACGACTTCAACAACCGAGGCCCAGTTGACCGAGGTGTTGACCATTAATTATTACGACAACTACAACTTTGACCGTGCCAATGAACCTGTGCCACCATCAACTACATTTGACGAAGCGATAGATGGCCGTACACAAGGGTTGGCCACGGGCAGCAAAGTGCGCGTGCTTGGTGAAACACCGGCAAAGTGGATCACGACCGTGATGCGATACGACCACAAAGCCCGACCCATCTACACCTATTCTAAAAATGACTATTTGGGCACCATTGATGTAACCACAAGTGATCTTGATTTTGTTGGCAGGCCTGAAA
Source organism: Allomuricauda sp. (assembly GCA_028289745.1). GTDB lineage: Bacteria > Bacteroidota > Bacteroidia > Flavobacteriales > Flavobacteriaceae > Flagellimonas_A. Next base: position 1,002 of record JANQOD010000407.1, read on the forward strand.
AAGTAAGGGCCGAACACCGCCGTGGTTCAACTACCATTGTGACCATCGACAACTATACTTATGATCACGTAGGGCGCTTGCTGACCCAGACCCAATGCATTGGTGATGCCTCGTTGGGCGATACTTGCGAGGTCTCCAACGATCTGGATCTATTGCTTGAGAACACCACGGTGACCACGACTAGGTCGGCGCGCAACAGTATTGTGGTCAGACCGATCACGACCATCAGCGGAACCGTTACCTTGGCGGTAACGGGCAATGGCGGCGAAGAAGAGCTCATCGCCTACAACGATTACGACGAACTTGGGCAACTGGTGCACAAGAAAGTGGGGGGTACCAAGGGTATAAGTTACGGGGCGACCACTGGTTTACAGACCGTTGGTTATGCCTACAATGTAAGGGGATGGCTTACAGCGATCAACGATATTTCTGATACAACTCCCGATAAATTGTTTAACTTTAGCCTAAGTTATAACGAAGGCCCAAACCCATTGTACAACGGCAACATTTCATACACCGAGTGGCGTACCGACAACCAAGACAAGGGGTTGAAGCGCTATGACTATAGTTATGACGCCCTGAACCGAATCACGGCTGCTTCAGATAACACGGGCAAGTTCAGCGTAACGGGTATCACCTATGACAAAAATGGCAACATCAGTAGGCTGAAACGTGAGGGCTGGACGACCGCAAGCCCATCGTTGGCCAGCAACACGGGCCTTGGCACCATGGACGATTTGACCTACGGCTATGCGACGAACAGTAATAAGCTTGTCAACGTGGCCGACGACAATGCCAGCGATGCCTTTGGTTTTGTCGATGTGAACGGGGGCGGTGTCGAATATGCCTATGACGCCAACGGCAACATGACCATGGACCTGAACAAGGGGATAGCCGCAGGTGGAATAACCTATAACCACTTGAACCTGCCGGTACAGGTCACCATAAATGGCAATGGCAACAACGGCACCATCTCTTATATCTATGATGCCACGGGCGTTAAACTTGAAAAAGTGGCCTCGGGCACCAGCAATGGCAACCCATTGAACACCACTACCCAATATGCCGGTAACCATGTCTATGAGAACGGTACGCTACAGTTCTTTGCTCATTCAGAGGGTTATGTCGATGCCAATGGCGGCGGATATGAATATGTCTACCAATATAAGGACCATCTTGGAAATATTAGGTTGTCTTATACCGACGCAAATAACGACGGCTCCATAGATGCATCAACAGAGATTATCGAAGAGAGCAATTATTACCCTTTCGGCCTCAAGCATAAAGGGTACAACGAGGGTGTGAGCCCATTGGGAAACAGTACAGCGCAGAAGTGGAAGTATAATGGTGTTGAGTTGGAGGAAGGTCTTGGATTGGATCTGTATGAGATGGAAGTTAGAAGTTATGATCCAGCGATTGCAAGATTCACATCTATTGATCCAGTTACGCACTTTGACTATTCTACATATCAAGCGTTTGACAATAACCCAGTCTTTTTCACAGACCCAAGTGGTGCAGATTCACAAAATATTCAAGATTTGCAAGGAAATTGGTGGACCGTAGATTGTGAAAATGGAGAATGCGGAAATGCCAAAAGAGTGGATGATAGCCAAGACAAGCCAAAACATCAGTTCTTTGGGGTTTCAATTACTGGTGAAACAATGAATTTGAGCTTTGATCTTAGTAATTTTCGTGATTTGACTGGATTTGGTGAAGATCCATCGGACTTATATTCAATTAAAGCTGGGGCCATAAGACAGGCATTACAAGCTTTGGGTGCAAAGGATAAAGCTCTTTTAGTCAAAGTTTTGCAAAAGTATGGTGTTCCAAAAAAATTACTGAAAAATTTGCTCAAAGCAAGCGCAGGTTCTACAGTAGGAACAATGGTAGATGCACAGGAAAATGGTTTAGCTGCGTTACCTGCAATAGGTGCACTAATTTATCAATTAAATGAGGATCATGATAGCTTTAATAGAATGATGGCAAACGAAATAAAATGGGATGATGTTAGAGGTGGCTTTTCTAAAATGATCGATACAGAAATACTAAATGATGTAATAATAATTTATTCAAATACTGATTTGTACAGTCAATCTACCATTAATACTGGTGCCGCTGAAGTATCTGATTCCAGATATCCTAATAATGATTATAGATATGTATACTATGGTACACAATATGGCGATACATTGCATATTTTTGGAGTTTATGAAAATCCTCTTAGACAAAATGAAGGTGATTGTTTCGATTGTGGCAATACTATTCGCAATTAGTTGTAATTCTCAAGAAGTAATTGAGGAATACCATATTAATGGCGATATCAAAAGAAAGTTTATTGTTGACAGCGAAGGGATAAAAATTGGGTTTGATTCAATATTTTATCCGAAGGGAAAGCTCAAAGAATTCAAAATCTGGAAAAGAGGTTCTTTGACTGACAGCATAATTAGATTTTCAAAAAGTGGAGAGATTATCTCAATTGGTACTATTGCGAATAACGAATTGGTTTTTCGCAACAAGAGAAATGGACTTACAGAAAGCATTTTTGGCTTGAATGGAGGAGTGCGAAATGGACTTGGCATTTATTTTACGGATGGGATAGTGAGATCTGTCGGAGGTTACCAAGACAATTCAGAAGACGGGATTTTGATTTCGCTTAAAAAGGAAGGCGGGTTAAAATTCATTAAACAAATCGATTCAAAAGAAAATTATGGCCTCACAATGAAATTCTTTAGTGATGGCAAGCCTAAAGATTTAAGAGTTGCAACTAAGGAAAATCATGGCTACACCATGTCCTTTCATAAAAATGGTCATCTAAAGGATGTAGGACTATTAAAAAATGGAAAAGCTCATGGGACCAAATTTCATTTCTCCAACATTGGTGTTATGCTAAGAAAGTCTTTTTTTAAAGAAGGCAATGAAATATGGGAGCGAGAGTAATGGAGGAAATTTTTAAAGCCATAATTGATTATATAATTGAATCTCTCAATACTCGAACTAAATTATTGGTGGTAATTGCAATCATAATAATTACTATTATAATAGTTGCAGCCTTAATTAGGTAATGGGTCAAAAAAGAGGGTAATGGTCAAAAAAGAAGACGGCCAAAGTCTTTTACATAAACCATTGACAATCTGTTATTTGAGATAAAGGCCACGGGTAAAAATACAATAAGTAATCTTTTTCTTACGTTGTTAAACGTTCAAAGAACCTGCTCTATTTGAATTGTTCAGCGACTTGTGTATCAAAAAAGAGGTTGCCGGCCTGCCCTTATGTGCCGTGCATGGGTACCGTCATCAAAAATGGGGTGCAAAACGGCAACCAACGTTTAAAATGCAAATCTTGTGGCAAAAATTTTCAGAAAGGCTATACGTACAAGGCCTGCAGACAAGATACCAATGCAAAGATCAAGGTGCTCTTAAAAGAAGGTTGTGGGGTAAGAAGCATCGGTAGAATTCTCGGTATCTCAAAAAATACGGTATTGTCAAGGTTGTTGCATATTGCCGCGACGATTAAAAAACCCATTTTTGCCAAGCCGGGCGGCCAATTTCAAATGGACGAACTATGGAGCTATGTGGGCAAAAAAACAAATAGCACTTGGCTCATATATGCCATTGAAAGGCATTCGGGCACCGTCATTGATTTTACAGTGGGCAATAGGTCATCGGTTCAAATAGCCGAAGTGGTGCACACTTTGTTACGGCTATCACCAAAAAGAATACATACCGATAGGCTGAACATATACCCGAAATTGATTCCCGAACAATTGCACGGCCTTTACGCCCGTGGCACAAATGCCATAGAACGAAAAAATCTGACATTGCGCACCCATGTTAAACGCTTGGCCAGAAAGACCATTTGCTTCTCTAAAAATGAACGACATTTAGAGGCACATTTACGTATCTATTTTTGGGGTTAGACATACCTGTTTTGCCGCTATTCCCAGAATCGAGAGGTCTTTACGGCCCAATTTGAACCGAAAGACTGATTTTTGGTCCATTTTTCGGCGATTTCTGCACAACACTTTTACCAAAAAAACGTTAGTGTTTGTAAGAATCTTAACACATGAGACTTAGCCTTTTCCCATTATTGGCGGCATTGCTTTTGGGCGCCTGTGCCCCGGTGCCCGGCCTACAGAGAGTAGAGACCAAAATTCCCTGTATCGGGGCAGTCGGCGAAGACCGTTCGACCCTGTTCAAAAAGGCCTTTCAAAAGGTGGGCGAGCCCACTCTGGCGATTCCCATTGGGGTATCGTTGAACTCTTATGCCTTTGACAAAAAAAGCTATTCGAAATATGCCCATTACTCAAAAAACTTGGGCAAGCGGCCCTTGGTGGCCTTTGTCGATTCCATAGCCACAAAACCGCGGTACCATACGTTGAAAATCAGCGATCTGGTCGAACTGCAGTCACAGTTCAACAGCGAAGAAAATGGGGCCTTGAAAAGCTATATGGCCAACGATGATGAGCTGTGCCTGCTCAACGGCATCTCGTTTGTGGCCCGGCCCAACGTGCAGGAAATCATAGAGAATGCCCACCATTTTTATATCAGTGACTCAAAAGAGGGGCTGGTGCTCGAGGCCCATGGCCATATGGGGTCGACAAAAATCAAAATGACTTCTTTAGAGGTCTTTGATTTTAGTACCGCCGAGGTCTGTTGGTCAAAGAACCAATTGGGCAAATATGAGGTGGCCACCTTTTTGACAGCGGGTAGATCGTGTCCGGGCCATACCGAAAAAGACCCCCATAAATTGGATGATGTCGCCAACTATTTAAAATTTTAAGGCATGAAACGAACTTTACTTTTTGTATTGCTATTTGGGGTCTTCACCCTCGGCTGTGAAGACATTTTGGAGGTGCCCGACATCTCGGGCCAACAGGTCGAGCTATTGGCCCCAAGCCAGGGCAGTGTGGTCACCGATAATAACGTCAACTTCAACTGGAACGGAGTGAACGATGCCGATTCGTACCTGATACAAGTGGCCACCCCCGATTTTGAAAATGCCACCCAATTGGTGTTGGATAGTGTCATGGCCATCGATTCGACCTTTGTGGGCACAAGAATCTCAAAACAACTATCGAACAGCGCCTATGAGTGGCGGGTCAAGGCCTCGAACAGTGGGTTTGAGACCGAATTTTCCACTAGCGGTTTTACGGTCGATGCTTCTTCGAACTAAAACACCCTCTCCATGAAAAAAAACAAAAAGACCTATCTGTTGTTGGCCTTGGTATTGGTCATCTGGGGGGTACTGGGCTTTAAGATCGTGGGGGCCATCAACCCCACCGAAGAGCCCATTGAAAAAGTCGATTTGCCCGAGACCTATGTGGCACCCAATCTAAAAAAGCATGATACGTTTGCCATAGCCGCCAACTATCGAGATCCCTTTTTGGGCACTATGCCCAAGAGCGAAAAGACCGAAAGGCCCAAAAAGAAGGAGATCAAAAAAGTGCAGACCCCTCAAAAAAATATTCGATATGCAGGTTCTGTGGCCGAGAACGGTTCGAACAAGCGGCTCTTCTTCGTCTCGATTGACGGGCAACAACATATCATGGCCCAAAACGAAACGGTGGCCGATGTCAAATTGATCAGGGGCAACCAAGAGTCCATAAAGGTGCGTTACGGTACCCGTACCGAAACCATTTTACTGCAGCAATGATCTTTACCAAAAAAATAAAGGCCGGGGCATTGCAGTTCGTGCTCTTTATCGGGGCGATAGTCGCCGTATTGTTGTTATCGTTCGTCTTGGTCTCTTACTCCCACAACCTATTTCTTAAAAAGACGGATGTATGGGTCGAGATCATACAAGCGGCCGATTCGGGGTTAAAGCGTTCTTTTGACCAGGACATGAAAGCAGGTGAAACAATCGAAATGCCCGCTATGAACGATTTGGGGATTTTGGTTTCGGTGGAAAAGGAGTATTGGGGCGTGCTGGAGATCCGTAAGGTCAAGTCAGAAAAAGGAAAAATGGGCTTTGAAAAATGGGCCTTTGTGGGCCATGCCGACGAAAAACGAGCGGCCCTGTACCTGCAAGATAACCAACGCCCGTTGGTATTGGCCGGAAATACCAAAATAACGGGCACGGCCTTTCTCCCTGAAAAAGGGGTCAAGATGGGCAATATTTATGGCAACAGCTACTATGCCCCTAAATTGATCTATGGGGAAGAAAAAATGAGTACGGCCGCACTTCCCATTTTTGATTCAGAAATCAGGCAACAAATCAAAAGATTGACCGGTCGGGGGTTTGAGCCCCAAGGGGAGGAAGTTCCTTTAAAAACCGGGCTTGTGCTCAAAAACAGTTTTAAAGAACCGACAAAGGTCATCAAAGGTTCACATGTTCGATTGGAAAAAGCCCAATTGTCGGGAAACATCATCATATGGGCCACTGAAAAAATCACGGTCGATGCCTTTTCAAAACTGCACGATGTGGTACTGTTGGCCCCAAAAATCGAGGTGGCCGATTGGGCGAAAGGCAACTTTCAGGCTTTGGCCAGCGAATCCATAGCAGTGGGCAAGGGTTGTGAATTGGCGTATCCGACCGTCTTGTGGGTACATCAAGAAATAGCGGGCGATCCTTCACCAAATGATATTCGCCCCAATGTTATGGTCGATTCTTATGCCCATGTAAGGGGCATGGTCATCTATCAAAACAAAGGGGAGGAAGCCAATCGTTTTAAGCCCCATATCAAAATCGATGAAAATGCCAAGGTGGTCGGCGAGGTATATGGTACTAAAAATCTGGAACTGGAGGGTAGTGTTCATGGCAGCGTGACCACAGGTAGCTTTGTAGCACTTGAAAATGGCAATAGCTACCAAAACCACCTCTACAATGCATATATCAACAGCACGCAACTGCCTATCGAATATGCCGGAATCGGATTTGAAAATGAATCTATGAACCAAATCGTGAAATGGCTGTATTGAGAAAAGTAAGGGCATCGACCCTAATGGAAACCTTGGTCGCCACTGTCTTGATCGTAGTGGTGTTCATGACGGCCAGTATGGTGTTGAACAATCTCTTTGCCACCAGCATACAGCTCAATGACAACGAAGTGCGACAAGAGCTGCTGCGGTTGCAGTACCAGCACCAAAACAAGCGGTTGCCAGTGCCTTACTATGCAGAATTGGGACCTTGGCAGATAGAAGTGAGCGAAATCGATTGGCAATCGACCACCCAGACCGTGTTCGAGGCCAACCACCGATCGGGCAACAAAGAAATTGTGCTCAAAAAATGAAGAGAGTGGCCAAAATAAAGGCGTTTACACTGAGCGAGATGCTGGTAGTGCTTTTGCTCACCACCATCGTTGTGGGCATGGCCTTTGCCGTGCTCAATCTGGTACAGCGCCAAATGCAGGGCATCGATGGCAATTACGAACAAAATACCGAGTTCAACCTGTTGCGGCAAAGCCTGTGGCTCGATTTCAACCAGTACGATGGGGTTTGGTACGATGCCAAAAAAAACGAACTGGTGTTCGCCAACGAGTTGCGAGAGACGGCATATGGGCTTCATGAAGCGTACATCATCAAACAGCAAGACACTTTTTTTGTGGAGGTCGTTCAACAAGATTTTTTCTTTAAAGGCCGAGAACAATCCTCTGGAGAAATAGATGCCCTAGAGTTCAGGCTCTCAAAAAAGAACGGTTCACAACGGCTTTTTGTGTTCAAAAAAAATGCGGCCACCAGCCACCTAAACCAATAGAATGGGATTTAAACTCGAACAGACCATACCTGCTGAACCAAAGCGCATAACTTCTGAAGGAGGGATAGAGGGGCTGTTGAAGAAGGAAATCACCCTTTTCGGAACCTTTTTCAACAATAAGAAGAAAGAGCATTTTTATGCCGAATTGGCGGTGCTCTTAAAGGCAGGTGTGCACCTACGAGAGGGACTGCAACTGTTGGCCGACAACCAGAAGAAGGAAAAACTGCGCAGTTTTTATGCCACCATGGTAGAAAATTTGGATGCCGGGCAAAGCCTTTGTGAAGTATTGAAGTCTAGAAAAGAGTTCACCGAATATGAGTATTACTCCGTACAGATAGGGGAAGAAAGTGGCAATCTGGCACGGGTCATTGAGGAACTGGGGAGTTTCTTTGCACATAAAAATGAGCAGCGGCGACAGCTATTGAACGCCATGACCTACCCCATCATCATCTTTTGCACGGCAGTTTTGGTGGTCATATTCATGTTACGGATGGTCGTGCCCATGTTCGAGGACATCTTTCGCCAGAACGGGGTCGAACTGCCCACCATCACCAAATGGATCATATCGGCCTCTAACGGCATCAGAGACTATGGCTGGTTGACATTGTTCTTATTGATTGGATTACTATTGTTCAGAAAAATACTCTTTAAGAGGGAAAGTGTACAGCGAAAACGGGATGCCCTTTTGTTGAAAGTCCCTTTCTTGGGCCAGTTCATCCGATCCGTTTACCTGTCTCAGTTTACACAGGCGGTGGCCCTTTTGACGGCCTCAAAAGTGCCCGTTTTGAACAGTATACAAATGGCGAAGCGCATGATCCGTTTCCATCCCTTACAAGATGCCCTGGCCGAAACGGAAGCCAAGATCATGAAGGGGGCAAGCCTCAACGAGAGCATCAAGGGCAACAAAATCTTCGACAATAAGATGGCCTCATTGATCAAAGTGGCCGAAGAGACCAACCAGACCGAGTTTATCTTTGAAAGGCTCAACCAGCAGTACAACCAAGAGGTACGGCAAAAGTCGAAATTACTGTCTACCCTTATGGAGCCTTTGATCATTGTGGTCATCGGTCTCTTTGTGGGGGTCATTTTGGTGTCAATGTACCTGCCCATGTTCAAGTTGAGCAGCGTCTTGGGATGATTTCACTAAATCGGCGGTTTTTTGAGACACTCTTGAAACTTTGAATATCCAAAACAATTAAATCTCTCTTTGAAGAAAGTCAAATGATGCTATTTGGAACGGTACCGTAAAAACCAAAATGTTGTACCCAGAGCAAATAAAAAAGGCTCTTTTTTCTGTTGACCAAAAAGTCTGAATTTTATAAAAACTACCCTAAAGCTTTAGTTGATGAAAATAACCGCTAACGAAGAGAGTGTTCAAAATTTCCAAGGCGGCAACGATACGATCAAAAAAGTTATTTCCCTTACTTTTGCCAAAAGTATTTTTGTGAATACCACATTGAGATTTAGCAACGTTGTTCTCTTACTCTTATTCTTGGCATCATGCGCTCCGATTGCGGAAGAAAGCCCATTTGCAGGCCTTGTTTCAGAGATAAGAACCACCTATGCTCCCGACAAACGGGTAGCGCTTTTTGATGTACGGCTTACCAAGAGCAAAGACAGCTATATTCTTAGAGGGGAAAGTAATTTGGCCGATGCGATCGACGCCCTAAAACAAGAGCTTGCCGCTAAAAATGTCTCATTTATCGATAGTATTCAGCTTTTGCCTTCCGCGGAACTGAAGGGCAAGACCGTAGCGGTAGTCAACGTTTCGGCGGCCAATCTACGGAGCAATCCCAAACAATCGGCAGAGCTGGCCTCCCAGGCCACCTTGGGCACCCCGATACAAGTTTTGAAGAAGCAAGGGGGTTGGTATTATGTGCAGACCCCAGATGATTATCTATCTTGGGTGAACGGGGGCGACCTTCAATTAATGGACACCGATCATCATTCAAAGTGGAAGGCCGCACCTAAGATTATTTATTTGGAAACCTACGGACACGCTTATACCGATACAGGTGAAACCGCAGTGGTTTCCGATTTGGTGGCGGGCTGTATTTTGGAAGCGCTCGCCGAGGAAAACAACCATTGTAAAGTGCAATTTCCCGATGGCCGAGAGGGGTTTGCCATAAAAGACGAAGCCAAAGACTATCAGCAGTGGCTTGACAGGCTAGACCCGACCGTTGACGATTTGTTGGCGACCTCCAAAAGCCTGATGGGGGTACCCTATCTCTGGGGAGGCACCTCAACCAAGGGAGTCGATTGCAGTGGCTTTATGAAAACGATCTATTTTTTGAACGGCATGGTGATTCCTAGGGATGCCTCGCAACAGGTGCATACGGGCAAACCGGTTGATTCCGTTGGCGATTTCTCAAAATTGCGCAAAGGCGATTTACTGTTTTTTGGAACAAAGGCAACAGATTCCAGCACTGAGAAGGTGGTTCATGTAGCCATGTGGATCGGCGACAATGAATTCATTCACGCCTCAGACATGGTTGAAGTGAACAGTATGGATCCCAATGCCCATAATTTTGACGAGTCGAATAAAAACCGTTACCTACGTTCAAAACGGATTTTAAAGGAAGAAGATCATGAACTGATTCATTTAACCCGCACCCCACTTTTTAAGGATTGATGTTTCCGCTCCCTGAAGTTTATTACTTCAAAGCGCTCCATACCATATTTTTTTGCCTATACAGGTCAAAATATCAGAACCAAAGTTCAAATAAACGATAAAAAATGAGAGATAAACAAAGTTGGCCGAATTTAACCTTTTCAGACATTCAAGCGACACTTGAGACCCTTCATCAGTGGATCCAGATCGTAGGAAAAATTAGATTAAAGACAATGCCTTGGCAAAACCATTCATGGCATGTTTCATTGTATTTAAGCTCGAAAGGGTTCACCACTAATCCTATTCCTTATAAGGGTAGGGTTTTTCAAATAGATTTTGACTTCAAACTTCATAAACTATATGTGGAATGTTCGAATGCCGGAAAGGCAGAAATGGACTTATACCCAAGAACGGTGGCCGACTTCTATCGGGAGCTTTTTGAGAAGTTGGATGTTATGGGTATAGATGTAAAAATCCACGGTAGTCCCAATGAAATGGAACCGGCTATTCCTTTCCATGAAAACACCATCAACAAATCATACGATAAGGATGCTGTAGAAGCTATTTGGAAATCTATGCTCAAGGCAAATGAGGTGTTCACCAAATTCAGAAGCGACTTCGTTGGTAAGGTAAGTCCGGTTCATCTATTCTGGGGGG
>JANQOD010000413.1 GCA_028289745.1 Allomuricauda sp.
TTTGTGGGCAAGAATATCGTTCATGTGGCCGTTTTCAAGAAAAAGGATAAGCGCACCACTTATAATATGATCTATAAGGATGGAAGGGGCGGCCCCAGCTATATCAAGCGGTTCAATGTCACCGGCGTGACCCGTGACAAGCCCTATGACCTCACCAATGGCAAGGCGAGCTCAGACGTCTTGTATTTCACTGCCAATGCCAATGGGGAAGCTGAAGTGGTCACCGTGAACCTGCGCCAAACGGGAAGCATTAAAAAACTGAAATGGGATCTCGATTTTGCCGATGTGCTCATCAAGGGACGTAACTCAAAGGGCAATTTGGTGACCAAATATGCCGTCAAGCGCATAGAGTTGAAAGAAAAGGGACTCTCGACCCTGAAGCCCAGAAAACTTTGGTTTGATGAAACGGTACAGCGCTTGAACGTCGATGAAAGGGGAGAGCTTTTGGGTGAGTTCACCAGTGCCGACCGCTTGTTGTTGATCAACCAAAAGGGAGTTGCAAAAACGGTGATTCCCGAACTTACGCTGCGTTTTGACGACGATTTGGTGGTATTGGAAAAATGGGATGCCAAGAAACCCTTGACCGCAATTTATTGGGAAGGGGAAAAAGAGCTCTTTTATGTAAAGCGCTTTATGATTGAAAATCCTGATAAAGAGGAAACCATCATTACCGATCATTCAAAATCATATCTTGAAAAAGTATTTACCGATTATCGACCACGGGCCGAGGTCGTGTTCGTGAAAAAGCGCGGCGAAGAACGAAAAGATAATTGGGAAATCGAATTGGAATCGTTCATAGCGGTCAAGGGCATCACTGCCATGGGTAACCAGTTGACCAAAGAAAAAGTGCTCGAGATCAATGAGATGGAACCTTTGCCCTATACGCCGCCAGAACCTAAAAAGGCCGAAGAAATTGAAGTGGTCGACGAAGAAAATATTTCGCCTGCCCCCTCTGGTAAAGACGATATCAAAAGTCAAAAAGGAGATAACGAGCAAACAACGTTGTTTTAGTCCCTTATTCTCTGTATTTTCAGCAAATACACAGATTTAATCTTGATCTGCGCTAACATTTTTTTATGGATTTCACCAACCCGCTGGTGTACGGTGTCCCCGTTTTTGTAGCTTTTATTTTACTTGAGCTGACCTATAGCAAGACCCATGGCGATGACCATATTTATGAATGGAAAGACTTGGCAGCTAGTGGCTTTATGGGAATTGGGTCTGCACTTTTAGGCCCGCTTTTCAAAGTAATTTTCGCTATTGTTCTTTTTGAACTGGTTTATGAGACGTTCAATCCAATGGTTGATGGTACACGAACCAATCTTTTAGGTTACGAATCTTTTGGATATGCTTGGTACGTTTGGCTGTTGTGCCAGTTGGCCGATGATTTCACCTACTATTGGTTTCATCGCGCAAATCATGAGGTGCGTATCTTGTGGGCCGCTCATATCGTTCATCACTCTTCTGACAATTATAATTTGGGTACCGCGGTGCGCAATGGCTGGTTTACAATTCTCTATAAACCCTTATTTTATATGTGGTTGCCCGCAATTGGTTTTCCGCCAGAAATGGTATTGGTGTGCTTGGGCATTGAGGCGCTATGGCAATTTCAATTGCACTCTGTCTACATTCCGAAGCTCGGTGTTTTAGAAAAGATTTTTAACACGCACACCATGCACCAAGTGCACCATGCCCAGAATGTGGAATATTTGGACAAGAACCATGGCGGATTCTTGAATGTTTTTGATAAACTATTTGGTACATGGAAGGAACTTGACGATGAAATAGATGTGGAATATGGGGTCGTTCATTCGCCCGGTTCCTATAACCCCGTGGTTATTCTGACCCATGAATTTAGGGATATATGGAAAGACGTGAAAAAGACTAAAGTACTATCGCATAAATTGATGTATATTTTTGGCCCACCAGGGTGGAGCCATGACAGAAGTACGTTGACCGTCAGGCAACAACAGGCCCTGTCTAAAGAACAAAAGCTGAAAAATCACAAATTGACTTCGTAATACTTTATCGATTAGGCAAACCGGTCAATATCCATAGCCTTAAGAAATATCGGTTTTTTCTTCGACGAATTCTTGCTTCTTTCGCAATTTCATATTCAAAAACTCGACCAATAAAGAGAAGGCAATGGCAAAGTAGAGATACCCTTTTGGTATTGCACCTATTTCTTGGCCAAAGACTTTCGCATGGCTGAGATGTGCGGCTTCGGCGATCAACATGAAACCGATAAGGATCAAAAAAGCAAGCGCCAATAACTGCATCGAGGGATGCTTGTTGATGAATTTTCGAATACCATTTGCGAAAACCATCATAATAATGATTGAAATGACCACTGCAATGATCATTAGTACCAAAGCATCTTGAGGCTTGTCGCCAATGCCGTTGGTCATGCCCACGGCCGTTAAGATAGAATCGATTGAAAAGATAAAGTCGATAATGATGATTTGAACGATGGCTTTTGACAGGGTATTGATTTTCTTCGCTTTGATTTGATCTTCATCGTGTTCGGGCAACTCTACCTTTTCATGTATCTCAGAAGTGCTTTTGTAGATGAGAAACAGTCCGCCCAAGAACAAAATGACCGCCTGGCCGCTTATGCCGACATACAACCATGAAGTCTTCACATAATAAAATGGATTGCTCAGACCGATCAAGAACGACACCGCGAACAACAATATGATTCGCTGGGCCATGGCCAATATGAGCCCTATGTTCGTTGCCTTTCGTTGTTGTTGTGGAGGGAGTTTGTTGGCGGCAATCGATATGAACACAATATTGTCAATGCCTAGAACGATTTCAAGAAATGTCAGCGTGATCAGCGCTACCCAAGCGTCTGGACTGGCAAGGATTTCAAACATGGTCAGTGTGTTTTTATGGCTTCGCCTCTAAATTTTCGTTTATCACCGATAGCGTTGTATTCAAATGTATAAGAACTATCTGAGGTAGTCAAAATTTTAATATGAATGGATTTTTCCTCTAAGCGGTTTTTGGGGTTCAACTTTTTCAACACATACTCACAATCATTGATCCATCGTACAGAGGAGGTGTCTTTCTTTTGCTCAAACTCTTCAATCTCAATACGTTCTGACCGGGTAAAAACGGTGGTTTTTTCTTCCCCATCGATCGTGGTGGTAAAAGTGAAAGTACCTGTTTTGAACGCTTCACAATTTCTTTCAGGAGCTGGTTGGCAGCAAACCAACAGCAGTATTATCGATAAAGCCAGAAATCTGTTCATAGCTGCAAATTAAATACAATAAAAGGTTCTGGATGATGCTATGCCCTTATTTTTTTGGCTCAAACGACTCGAAAGTACCATCGTTGTAGAAAACAACAATTTTTGTAGGCCTTTTTCCGATATCTGTACGGGCAATTTTGGTGGAGGGGGTAGCTGTTGGTGGTTCAGAATGGGTGTCCGCTCCATGTGATGGGTCAGGGAAAGTGCCTTTTCCATTCAACAGCCAATAGATGTTTACTTCGGGGAAAGTTGTAATGACTTTCATGACGAAGTCTAAGCTAGGGCGGTTCCTTCCATTCAACAAATGGGAGACACTCGAGCGTTGCACCCCAATCTTATCTGCAAATGTGGAAGGGGACAGTTCATAATGCCCGATAATGGCTTTGAGCCGCGCCACAAAACTATTATTCACATCGGTAAATTTTATAATACGAAATTAATCAAATCTGCAAAAATAGAAGCATGGAAGTAAACAATTATGTATAGCATTTATTAAATTATAAGTTTATAAAAAGGAATATAAATTACTGATTAAAAATAGGTTACAATATAGTACATTTTATACATCAAAAATTCGTTCACACTTGTAACAAATCTTGGACAACCTTGACAGTTCCCGTTGACATATAGTTGACAACTGTAAATTTTATGGCATTGAAAGTCTATTTTTTGATGCGCTTCCACTACTTCGAACGTTTGTGGATCGGCAATACGTAAAAATAATGTCATCAATTAGCTATATAGGGTTATATTTGTGATTTACTTGTATTATTTTTAAAAAAATACTGTTTCTATTAAGTTTAATTTCTTAATTTACTATTTTCGTTGAAAATTTTATGGTATGGGCAAAGTAAAACTAGATGAAATAGATCATCAGATTCTGGACATGTTGATCGACAACACCAGAACACCGTTTACAGACATTGCGAAAAAGCTTTTGATTTCTGCGGGAACGGTGCATGTTCGGGTCAAAAAAATGGAAGAAGCCGGTATAATAAAGGGATCCTCCCTGACTTTAGATTACGTAAAACTCGGGTATGCTTTCATTGCCTATGTGGGCATTTTTTTGGAAAAAACCCATCAAACCAAATTTGTGCTTGAACGACTGACCCAAATACCTTATGTTACGGTTGCCCATATCACCACCGGAAAATTCAATATTTTCTGCAAGATTAGGGCAAGGGACACCACCCATGCCAAAAATATTATCTTTAAGATAGATGATATTGACGGTATCAGCCGTACAGAAACCATGATTTCGTTGGAAGAGAGCATTAATGACAAAAAGCGGTTGATGCATACCATTTTCAACGAGATTTGACCGAATGGCATACCCATCCGAATTAGCAAAAAACGAGTATCATGCCTTTTATGGGCCTTATATCAAGGCTTTGGGCCAGGTTGACTTAATGAGGCAATTGATAAGCGGAAAGCAAGAGTTCACCGATGTTCTTCAAACGATTCCCTTAGAAAAATTCCCTTACAGGTATGAAGAAAAAAAGTGGTCTGTTGCTGAAGTGCTAATGCATATTGTTGATGCCGAGCGGGTTTTTCAATATAGGGCTTTGAGGTTTGCAAGAAATGACGCTACACCCTTGCCGGGTTTCGATCAAGACACCTACGTGCCCGAATCAAAGTCTGCTGACAAGAAAAGCGGTGTCATCTCTGACGAATACGAAACGGTCAGAAATGCTTCGATTTCACTATTTGGGTCTTTTGATGCCCAAATACTACAGCGAGTAGGTACGGCCAGTGGTTATAAGATGAGTGTCCGTGCTTTGGGCTTTATCATCTGTGGCCACCAGAAACACCATCTAAAAATACTCAAAGAGCGCTATCTGTAAAGGGCTCAGATAATTTCATCTGAATCGGTTTCGGGGTCGCCATCAGAAGGCTCGTTTTCAGAGTCTTGATTTGATGACGCCTCGACTTCTGCAATGGTTTCTTCAACAGCACTATTTTCGAGTTCCCTTTCAATGGTTTCCTCAAAGTTTGAAATGAAGTTTGCAAGACTCTGACTGATCTTTACCAAATAAATGGTGTCATCGGTTTTGATCTCTACCGCTTCAACAATTTCTCCGTTGGGTTTCTTTAAAACGATCAGGTCTTCATCTCCATAGCCATGTGGATATAGGTCGATGAGCAATGCAGCGACATCATGGGGCAACTTCTTGTAATCGATAAGCACACGTTTCATAGTAGGCAGCGTTTATGGTTGTGACACCTAATCTATGAATTTTTAATGCCCAAGGGCCCAAAGAGTTGTCAAATGAAAAAAAAAGTATGTGTAGTCAGGCTTCTTTGTAGTAAGTGAATGCCCTGGCAAACAGATTGTTGGGCACTTTGATATCGGTAACGGCTTTTCCGATGGTTTTCAGTAGCACATAATTGATATTGCCATGGGTGTTCTTTTTGTCATGCCGCAGCAATGCGTTGATGGTGTCAATGTCTTCTTCGTTGAAATCCACTTTTTTGAAATATTTGGCAAATGTTTCCTTGATTTCTTTTAGTTCAAGCTTCGACAGACCGGTCAATTGGTGTGAAAAATAGGCTTCGATGACCATACCCACTGCTATTGCCTCACCGTGCAATAAGGTTTCCTTATCTGGATTTTCCAAAAAATAAGACTCAATGGCATGGCCGGCCGTGTGGCCAAAGTTCAGTATTTTCCTCGGCCCAAGTTCATTGGGGTCTTCTCGTACCACATTGCTTTTTAATGCGACAGAACGTTCGATAAAGTCTTTGGTTTGAAATGAATGGCAGTTTTTGAGCACGTCCCAATAATCCACGTCTTTGATCAGGCCATGCTTCAACATCTCGGCAAAACCGCTATTGGCCTGCCTTTTGTCCAAAGTGTCGAGAAAGTCTGTGAATACCAATATCATCTCTGGTTGGTTGATAACGCCGATCTGGTTTTTGAGCGCTCCGAGATCCACGCCCGTTTTGCCACCGATCGACGCATCGACCATGGCCAAAAGGGTCGTAGGTATATTGATGAAGTCAATACCTCTTTTAAAGGTCGAGGCCACAAACCCGCCCAGATCGGTGACCACGCCCCCGCCTAGGTTGATAAGCACACTTTTTCGGTCGCCCCCAGCATTGGAAAGGTCATCCCAAAGTCGAGCGCATGTATTGATATTCTTATGGGCTTCGCCTGCCTTGATCACAAAAATGCCATCTGGGGAAACTTCAGGAAAAAAAGAGGTGAAAACCGGCAGGCAATGTTTTTTGGTATTGGTATCGACCAAAATGAACACTTTTGAGTAGTTCATTTTGCCCAAATGAAGTTTTAGGGCAGCTTGGGCGAGTTCATTATAATAAATATCATTATCGTTCATCGGTCGCGGTCACATCATTCTTTCTACGGCACTAAATAAAGATTATTTTTGATGATTTTCACAATGAAGTACATCTTATATTTGATCGGTTATTAAATTCACAATAATGAGGCCCAATTTTGACGATACTTCAATTGCCTTTGACCTTAAGAGCGATTCTGAACTGGAACGCGCCTATTTTCTTTTCAAATTGATTGCAAACGAACCTTTGGTGCGTATTGGTACGGCGGTCACCAATTTTGCGGTAAAGGCCCATTTACCGGTAGAAGGATTGATTCGAGCCACTGTTTTTGATCATTTTTGTGGAGGGGTCAACGAAGAAGACTGCCTACCCGTTATCGACAAGATGTTCGATAAAGGAGTTAGCTCGATACTGGATTATTCGGTTGAAGGTAAAGAGCAGGAGGCGCAATTTGATTTTGCCCTTGAAAAAACACTTGATGTTCTCAATTTTGTCAAAGAGAAAGATGCCATTCCATTTGCGGTGTTCAAACCCACGGGCATGGGCAGGTTCAAGATCTATGAAAAGGTCAGCAGCGGTATGGATTTAGATACTGCCGAACAAGAAGAGTGGGCCAGAATAGTGCAGCGGTACGATCAAATATGTAAAAAGGCCCATGACATGGACGTAGCTTTGTTGATCGACGCCGAAGAAAGTTGGATGCAAGACGCTGCCGATGACCTTGCCTTGCAGATGATGAGAAAGTACAATGGAAAAAGGGCCGTTGTTTTCAATACGTTACAAATGTACCGTTGGGATCGTCAAGACTATTTGAAAAAACTAAAAGACCTTGCCGAAAAAGAAAGCTTCAAGGTTGGCGTCAAAGTGGTGCGCGGTGCCTATATGGAAAAAGAGAACGATAGGGCAGATGAGAAAAAATATAAAAGCCCCATCTGTGAATCCAAACAGGCCACTGATGAAAATTTTGATGCAGCGATTGCCTTTGTAGTCGATAACCTTGATGTTTTTTCAATTTTTTCGGGCACCCACAATGAGCTCAGCACCTACAAGCTCATCGATCAGATGCGAGAACATGGGGTGGCCATTGATGACAAAAGGATCTGGTTTGGCCAATTGTACGGCATGAGCGATCATATTACCTATAATTTGGCTGCAAGCGGTTACAACGCTACCAAATATTTGCCCTATGGCCCTGTTCGTGACGTGATGCCCTATTTGATTAGAAGGGCAGAAGAAAACACCTCTGTGGCCGGGCAGACCACCAGGGAACTATCGTTGTTGAAAAGAGAGAAGGAGAGAAGAAAAATATAAGGCTATTCTTTTTTCAGCCCTTGTGCCGTAGCCGTTTCTTCGCAACTTTCCACTACTAGCGTATACGAAACATCATTGACCTCTTTGGCGATATGGTAGGTTTTGCACGGACTTGATCGGGTATCACTCCCTTTAAAATCGATGTCCCCGTCCTTTAGAAAAGATTGAAGAACAACAGAATCCAATTCATGCGCCAACAGTAGTGATTCGACCTCCTCAGAAAGGGCAAAGGTCTTTGACCGTAAATCTTTGAGTACACGGCAATTCGGCAAATAGCAAAAGTCTAGACCGGTTTCCTGTGTTTTTTTCTTTAGAAAGAAAACGAGAAATATCATACCGATGGAAAGCCCTACGAGATACCATCCCAAACGTTTCAAGAATGCCATAAGAAGCCTAGAAGATTAAAAAATTGATGTCGCTGAAATTGAGTCCGAACCAATCACCCACAGATTTATTGGTCAAAATACCACGGTACATGTACAATCCGTTTCTCAAACCCTTATCAAACCGTAGCGAATTCTCTAGACCACCATCTTCACCCAGTTTCAAAAGGTAAGGGGTAAAAATATTGCTGATTGAAATAGAAGATGTTCTTGGGTAGCGAGCGGGTATATTGGGTACTCCGTAGTGCAGTACGCCAAATTTTTCAATGACGGGTTTGTTGTGGGTAGTGATTTCAGAGGTTTCAAAACAACCGCCCATATCGATACTGACATCGATGATGACCGCTCCCTTTTTCATGTTCTCGACCATGCTGCTCGACACGATCGTGGGCGAACGGTCTTTACCGCGTACCGCGCCGATGGCCACATCACAGCGCTTAAGGGCCTTCAATAGGTTTTTGGGCTGTATGGTAGAAGTATAGACCGTCTGTTTGAGGCTTGTCTGTATAGTGCGCAATTTGGTGATTGAATTATCAAAAATTCTGACATTGGCGCCAAGCCCCAGAGCAGAGCGCGCCGCAAACTCACCTACAGTGCCCGCTCCTAAAATGACCACTTCGACAGGGGGCACCCCACTGATATTGCCGAACATGAGCCCGTTGCCCTTATTGGTCGCGGCCATCAATTCTGCAGCGATTAAAATGGAAGAGATGCCCGCAATCTCACTAAGTGAACGAACAGCGGGGTATTTGCCGTCATCATCGCGAATATATTCGAATGCAATTGCGGTGGTGCGCTTCTTGGCCATGGCCTCAAAGTACTCTTTTGATTGCGTCTTTATCTGCAGGGCAGAGATTACGCTCGTCTGTGGATTCAATAGCTCTACTTCATGCAGGGTAGGGGGCTCTACCTTTAAAATCAAGGGGCATGAAAATACCTTTTTGGTATCACGAACGATTTCTGCACCGGCATTGGTGTACTCTACATCACTGTAATTGGCCCCATCGCCGGCGCCTGACTCGATCATCACCCGATGCCCGTTGGCGGTAATGGCATTGACGGCATCGGGGGTCAGGCAGATACGCTTTTCATGATATAGGTTTTCTTTGGGAATGCCAATAAAAAGCTCTCCCTTTTGCTTCATGACCTCTAGGGTTTCTTCTTGCGGCAACAATTGTTGTTTGCTGAATGGCGAGGAAGGCTGGTCCATAGGTTATGTTGTAAAGAAGAAAAGACGTTCTTCCATTGCGTATGGACGAAGTTACGATTTTTTTAGAGCACCTCTTTATGCCCTTCAAATCGATCTGACTCATCAGAAGGTGTAGCTGATTTTTTTGAAAGGTTTTCTCTGCGTCTTTCGAGTTTTTCAAGTTCTTTGCGCACAGCTTCTTTTTCTTTGAGGAGTTTTAGTTCGGTATCCATCGCTTTAAGATCGATACCATGTACATATTTATCAACCAGTTTTATCCTAATAAAGTATACAATCGGGACCACCACCATTGTAACGGCCACAATGTAAAAGATTTCATTTTCATCAACCCTTCCCGATTCGAATGTCAAGACATTAAATAGTTGAAAACTATACATGGCAATAGGAATCAGGATGGCATGATACCACCAATCCTTAGAGGTAACAAACCAAAAAGTGAGCAGGAATAGGGGTACTATCTTGCCAAAAACATAGTAGAGATAATCTTTGACATCAGTAAAACCATTAGCAGAGATATCGAAGAACAAAAATTGCCAAGTTTGCTCTGCAGGTACGTACTTGTAGAAATAAAATAAAATTGGCGAAGTAGCTATGAACAACGCAATAATACCTTCTAAGATAAATTTTTTCTTTAAGCTAGAGCTGTTTCTCTTCATATTCCTGCCGACTACACAAATCCATAACTCTGCAGAAAGAAAAATATTGCATATAAAAAGCCCCCTTTTCGAAAGGGGGCTTCAATTTAGATTCGATACTACAATCTCTTGATTTTCTTTTTTTCGATACTCGGTGTATCTGATGCTGTGTCATCACTGATAACATTGGTAGATACAGCAACCATCGCCAAGAATGCAATACCAAATAGACCAAAAAATACTTTTCTAGTGTTCATCGTACATTTTTTTGGTTACTAATTAGAATGAATTCATCCAGAAACAAATGTAGGAATTTTTTTATTCAAACAAAGCAGTTTAT
>JANQOD010000027.1 GCA_028289745.1 Allomuricauda sp.
CTGGCGTGGGCAAGACTTCGCTGGGCAAATCAGTTGCCGAGGCATTGGGCCGGGAATATGTGCGCATGTCGTTGGGTGGGCTGCGTGATGAGGCAGAAATAAGGGGTCATCGAAAGACCTACATTGGGGCGATGCCTGGGCGTATCATACAGAGCATTAAAAAGGCTGGAACCTCAAATCCGGTGTTTATTTTAGATGAAATCGATAAGCTTGCCTCCAGTCACCAAGGCGACCCTTCTTCAGCAATGTTGGAAGTGCTGGACCCTGAACAGAACAATGATTTTCATGATAATTTCCTGGAAATGGGCTATGACCTTTCCAAAGTGATGTTCATTGCCACGGCCAACAATCTTTCGACCATTCAGCCAGCACTTCGCGACCGAATGGAAATCATCAATGTCACCGGATATACCATTGAGGAAAAGGTAGAGATCGCCAAGAGACATTTGTTGCCCAAACAGTTAAAAGAACACGGCCTAACCACCAAAGACCTGAAAATCGGCAAGCCACAATTAGAAAAGATCGTAGAGGGTTATACCCGTGAGTCTGGTGTACGAACACTTGAAAAACAGATTGCCAAAATGGTGCGCTATGCGGCCAAAAATATTGCCACTGAAGAGGAATATAACGTTAAGGCCAGCAATGCAGATGTTGAAACGGTCTTGGGGCCACCGCGATTGGAACGCGATAAATATGAGAACAATGAAGTGGCAGGGGTAGTGACCGGACTTGCATGGACAAGCGTTGGGGGCGATATTCTTTTTATCGAGTCCATTCTATCAAAAGGAAAAGGTAATCTGAACATTACCGGAAACCTGGGCAAGGTGATGAGAGAATCAGCTACCATCGCCATGGAATATATCAAATCGAATGCAGAGGGCTTTGAAATAGACCCGAACGTCTTTGATAAGTACAATGTGCACATCCATGTTCCTGAAGGGGCTACACCAAAAGATGGCCCCAGTGCAGGTATTACAATGCTGACCTCGTTGGTATCGCTCTTTACGCAGCGCAAGGTAAAAAAGAGCATTGCAATGACCGGTGAGATTACGTTGCGCGGCAAGGTGCTTCCCGTGGGTGGCATCAAAGAGAAGATTCTAGCGGCCAAAAGAGCCCGAATCAAAGAAATCGTCTTATGCGAAGACAACAAAAAAGATATCGATGAAATCAAGCCTGAGTACTTAAAGGGATTAAAGTTTCACTATGTGAACGATATGAGCGAGGTAATCGAGTTCGCCTTGACACATCAAAGGGTGAAGAACGCAAAAAAACTTTGAAACCCCTTTATCCTTTAATTTCTGGCTATTTTTGATCATGCAAAAGATTATCATTGCCATAGATGGGTATTCTTCCACAGGCAAAAGCACTGTTGCCAAACGCCTTGCCAAAGCTTTGGGCTATAGCTATGTCGATACAGGGGCCATGTACCGAGCTGTTACCTATTATGGACTAAAAAATGGGTTTATTGGCACCGATAAAGGAAATTTAAGGGCCCTGATCGAAGACCTACCAAAGATTGAGTTGAAATTCAGGCCAAACAGCGAATCTGGTCAATCAGACATGTATTTGAACGGTGAAAATGTCGAAAATGCCATACGAACTCTTGAGGTTTCAAAATATGTCAGCAAAGTATCCACTGTTGAAGCTGTACGCCGTAAGTTGGTAGATATGCAAAAGAAGATGGGGTCTGAAAAAAAAGGTATTGTGATGGATGGGCGTGATATAGGCACGGTCGTATTTCCCAATGCTGAATTCAAGATTTTCATGACTGCCTCGCCAGAAAAACGTGCACAAAGACGTTATAAGGAATTGTTGGATAGGGGAGAGCAGGTGACCTTTGAAGACGTGCTAAAGAATGTACGAGAGCGTGACCATATTGATGCTACTCGTAAAATTTCACCGCTCCAAAAAGCTGAAGACGCCATAGTATTCGATAACAGTGATATGGGTTTGGAAGAGCAGTTTGAACGTATTCATGACTTTGCACTTCGCGTAATTGGCAAGCAGTAGAACAAAAAAAGACGCCAAATGGGCGTCTTTCATTTTTTTTAGGTCTTTTTCAAAGATTTGGAATGACCAACTCTTGTCCCGGGTGGATCAAATCAGGGTTGTTCAAAATATTTCTGTTGGCCTCAAAAATTGCATTGTATTTCATGGCATCACCATAGTAGTGCTTGGCAATCTTGCTAAGTGACTCACCACTTTCAACGGTATGGCGGTGATATACCGAAGTATCACCTACACTGATATTCGCCTTGATGTCAGAGGGGCTTTCACCGCCTATTTCCTTTATTTTGTCCCAAAGAACATTCTTTTCATACTGGGTAGAAGCCTCTCCTTTGATTTTGAGAACACCATCTTCTTCACGAACATCGCCGTCTTTGATTGCCAATTTTTCGCCCAAATCCAGTACGGGTTGATATTTTGTTTTTACACTCATAATACGCTTTATATTTAATGGTTACTATTATGAAACAAGATAGCTATAAAAGTCACATTGCAGCTTAATTTTTCATCAATTTTTGAAATTCGATCTTTTCATTGAAACAATGATTTGTAATACAAGTAATTAATCGTATTTTTGCACTCCTTTTTGGCGAAAGCAAGAGAAAAGAGGAAATATAGCATAAGTAGTTGATAATCGCTTCCACACCATCGCCTGAATCTTGTAAAGCTGTGGAATACAAATCAAATCAGCA
>JANQOD010000029.1 GCA_028289745.1 Allomuricauda sp.
CGCAACAAGGCGGACATCTGTGAAGAAAAACTAAGGCGGCCGCCTGCCCATGCGGGCACTTTGTTGGTGCGCTTGTTGGAATTGCGTACCTGTACCTTCATGCCACGAATTCGAATGAACTCAAGATTACGACCGGCAAAGACAAAGACATCACCGGCATTGAGTTTCGACACAAAAGACTCTTCGATAGAACCGATGTAGCCCCCTTTTTGATAATGTACCGATAGGTTGGCATCGCCCACGATGGTGCCGATTTGAAATCGATGGCGCATGGCCACCCCACGGTCATTGACCTTGAACCGGCCATCGGGCCCAACCTCTACCTTTTTGTACTCGTCATAACTTTTCAGGCTTTGGCTGCCCATGACCAAAAAGTTGAGCAGCCACTGCCATTGGTCTTTGGTAATGCCCTGGTAGCAGAACGTTTGTTTGATTTCAGGATAGATTTCTTTGGGATAAAACCCTTCTGAAACCGCCAGGGTGGTCAGGTACTGGATGAGCACATCAAAACTGTTCAAAAAGGGCAATCGATCTTCGACCGCATTTTTCTTCACGGCCATCTGTAGGGCCGATGCCTCGATCAATTCAATGGCATGGGTGGGCAAAAAGTAGATGACACTCTCTTTGCCCGGCCGGTGTCCGCTGCGCCCTGCCCGTTGTAGAAAGCGGGCCACTCCTTTGGGGCCACCGATCTGTATAACGGTTTCGACAGGAGCGAAGTCGACCCCCAGATCCAGACTGGAAGTACAGACGACCGCCTTCAAACTTTCATTGCGAATGGCCTGCTCTACCCACAGGCGGGTCTCTTTGTTGATGCTGCCGTGATGCATGGCCAACTCGCCCGCGAACTCGGGATACTTCTCCAAGATCTTTTGGAACCATATCTCACATTGGCTTCGGGTATTGGTGAAAAGCAGGGTGGTTCTGCTGTTTTTGATGATGGGTACGACCTCGTTCAAAAGATGTAGGCCCAAATGCCCCCGCCACGGAAATGTTTCCATGGCCATGGGAATGATGCTTTTGACCGTTATTTTTTTGTTCAGTTGCGCTTTTACCAAAACGGAGTTTTGGTAGGCCCCGGTCTCAGGGCCCAAGAGCACTTGCCGCGCTTGTTCCAAATTGCCGATGGTTGCCGAAATGCCCCAAATGCGAAGGTCGTTACAAATGGTTTTTAAGCGTGAAAGGCCCAACTCCATCTGTACGCCCCTTTTACTGCCCAAAAGCTCGTGCCACTCGTCGACCACTATGGCCGAACAATTTTTGAATGTCTTTGAATAGTCTTTTGACGCCAAGAGCAATTGCAGGCTTTCAGGGGTGGTGATGAGCAGATCGGGCATGTGGGTACGTTGTCGTGCCCGCTCTTTTGATGAAGTATCTCCGGTACGGATACCCACGGTCATGGGCAGCTCTAGATCATTGACGATACGCTCGGCCGATTGCTTGATCTCTTGTGAAAGGGCACGTAGTGGTGTGATCCAGACCGCTTTGAGCCCCTTTTTGTGCTTGGTCGCATGGTCAGGATGGTTTTTGATATAGTTCAATACGATCGGAAACCAAAGTGCATAGGTCTTGCCACTGCCCGTTGGGGCATTGAGCAACCCGTGCTTGCCGTTCAAAAAATGTTTCCACGTCTCTTTTTGAAAGGCAAAGGGTTTCCAGCCCTGTCGTTCAAACCAGGCTTGCGCAATGGTTAAGAGTTGTTTTTTGGTCACACTGCTATTTTATCATCTGAAGGATGTCATTGATTGAATTCGCCTCTTCGATCTTTTTATCCTTCCGCCATCGCAAAATACGGGGAAATCTTGTCGCTACCCCACTCTTGTGTCTTTTTGAAAGGGCAATGCCCTCAAAGGCAATTTCGAATACATGATGGGGGGTTACACTGCGTACAGGTCCGAACCGCTCTAACGTATTCTTTTTGATCCAAGCATCCATTTCGCGAAACTCGGCATCGGTCAGTCCTGAGTAGGCCTTGGCAAAGGTGACCAATTCTCTTTCGCCATTTTCATTCTCTTTCCATAGTGCAAAAGTATAATCGGTAAAGAGATTACTGCGACGACCATGGCCGCGCATGGCATAGGTGAGCACGGCATCGATGGTAAGGGGATCGACCTTCCATTTCCACCAATCGCCCTTTTTGCGGCCTACGAGGTAAGGCGAGTCATTGTGTTTGAGCATAAGGCCTTCGCTTCTTTTTTCCCTAGATCTTTCGCGCTCTTTGACCACCGCTGCCCAAGAGTCGAACCGCATGCGTTCAGAAAGTATGGGCGAGATTTCAGATTCGACAACTTCACCATGAAGTTTTTCCAACAATTCCCTGCGCTCAAAATAGGGTTTCTGCCGAATATCTGTTCCCTGCCACTCCAACAGGTCATAGGCCTTTAAGACGACCGGTGTTTTTTGCAATAATGATTTGGAGATGGTTTTTCTGCCAATGCGTGTTTGCAACTCGTTAAAGGAGCCAATTTTTCCGTTGGGATAGGGAAGTATTTCCCCATCGAGCACCGTGCCATTGGGAATGATGCCAACGAATTTTTCAAATTCGGGATATTTATCGGTGACCAGTTCTTCGCCTCGGCTCCATACAAAAAGTTCATTATTGCGGATAATGACCTGCGCACGAATACCGTCCCATTTGTGTTCAACGGACCAGTCTTTTACATTGCCCAGGCCTTCGACCTCACCATCGAGGGCATAGGCCAGATAAAACGGATAGGGTTTGCTCAAAAAGTCACTTTCCCTCTCTTCTAGAACCAAGGCTTGAAAGGTAATGGTATTGGGGTTCCAATTGCCCATCAGCTTGTAGGCGAGAATGTCCTCATCGATTCCGGTTGCTTTTGAAAGGGCACGGGTCATCAGTTTTTGGCTCACCCCGATACGAAAGCCACCAGTGATGAGTTTGGTGAAGACAAAACGCTCATGGTAGTCCATCCGTTGCCAATTGTCGAAGAGGTACTTCTTTTTTTCTTCTTCAGATTTTTGTTTGAGGGCCAGCATCTCTTCCAAAAATCGGGTCAATGATTTGTTTGCTGATTTTTCTTTTTTAGGAACCACCAAAGCAATGGTCTCGGCCAGGTCTCCCACGATGTGGTAACTTTCCTCAAACAGCCATAGCGGTATATTTGCCAATTCAGCGGCCCATTCACGGAGCAGGGTCGTATTGATCGGTCGTGGAGGTCGACGGTGTGAGAGAATGGCGATCGTCCACACCTTGTCCTTGTCATCGGCAGCCCTAAAATAATCGGCCAAGGCCTGTACTTTGATATTGGTTTTGTTGGTATTGTCAAAGGTTTTGATGAGTTGGGCAAAATCTTTCATTTGGTCTTGGTTTTCACGGTTTCTGAAGCGTTGGCTTCTGCCAATTCACCCTCATATTGGGTTTCTTCAGTGCGTGCATCATAGCCCAACTCTCGAAGATATCTTGAGAAAATTTCGGTGTAACCATGTGTACAGATGACTTTCTCGGCACCTGTTGATTTTATCGCCGCTAACAGCCCTGACCAATCGCAATGGTCGCTGAGTACAAAGCCCTTGTCTATCGCACGTCTTCGTCTGGCCCCTCGAAAGGCCATCCAACCGCTGGCCGAGGCGGTAGCATAGGGCACCATTTTTCGCATCCAGTTACTACCATGGGCACTGGGCGGGGCGATGATCATATTGCCCTTGATATCTTCTTTTTTGGTGTCGCCGGTGATTGGTTCGGTTTTTGGAAAATCGGCCAAAGGCCGCAGTACTTCGGTCATGTTCTCTATGGCCCCATGGGTATATATTTTTCCAGTGGAAGAATCAAGATGTTTTAGCAAACGCTGGGCTTTACCTAGAGAATATCCAAAGAGTACCGAGGTTTGCCCATTGGCCTTATTGGCGGCCCACCATTCGTTGATATCGTTGATGACCTGTTCTTGGGGCATCCATGAAAAGGCGGGGAGCCCAAACGTACATTCGGTAATAAAAGTGTGGCATTTCACGGTTTCATAGGGGGTGGTAAGGCCATCATTCTCTAATTTGTAATCGCCGGTAAAGACCCAGACCTCACCTTTGTGTTCGACCCGAATCTGCGATGAACCGATGATATGGCCCGCTGGATGCAAGCTGAACGTTACCCCATTGACGGTAAAGGCTTCGCCCCAATCTTTCCCAACGATCGAAATATTGCCCAAGCGATGTTTTACAATAGGAAGATTGCGATGATGGGTGATGTATCGTTTATGGCCCCAGCGGCTATGGTCGGCATGACCGTGCGAAATGATGGCCTTATCGACGGGCTTCCAAGGGTCGAGATAGACATTGGCCGCCTCACAATAAATACCACGATCTGTAAATTGAAGTAAGGGGGGTTTCATGACAGGATCAAAATACAAATTTCTTTTGTCGATAAGTATATGCGCTTTCTGCTTTAAGAATTATATTTGCGCATCTAAAAAGTAAGATATGCCTGTAACTGATTGGTACGAGCACGGAGAGAAACGCAGAGAGTTGGCCCATTTCGCTACGTTGTGCAGTTTAGCTGCCGTAGATGGGGAGGTCAACCCCCATGAAAAGGCCACTTTAGATAAGTTTGCCTTCAAACTGAACATCACCGAGGCCGAGTACAAAGAAATCATGAAAAAGGAGAACAAATACCCTATCGAGACCCCCCATAGCGGTGAAAAACGGCTCAAGCGTTTGTTCGATTTCTTTCAGATCATTTTTTCAGATAATGTTATGGATGATGTAGAACGAAAAATGGTCGAAAAATATGCCATTGGGTTGGGCTTTCCTATAAAAAAGGCAGAAGAGATCATAGCGAAATCCATCGGGATTTTTACCGGCAAAATTGATTTTGACGATTACCTGTATTTATTGAAAAAATAACTAGGCCTGCATAAACTCTTCGGCCTTTTCGACCATTTTCTTGCTGCCGCAGAAAAATGGTACCCGTTGGTGCAGCTCACTGGGCTGAATGTCCAATATCCGTTGAAAACCATCACTGGCTTTTCCCTCGGCCTGCTCGGCCAAAAAGGCCATGGGGTTACATTCGTACAGCAGGCGCAACTTTCCTGCCTCGGCCACACTGCTTTTAGGGTACATATAGATGCCCCCTTTGATCATGTTTCTATGAAAGTCAGAGACCAATGAACCGATATATCGCGAGGTGTAGGGGCGATCGCCCTCTTCTTTTTGGCAATACTTGATATAGTCTTTCACCCCTTGGGGAAAGTGGATGTAATTGCCCTCGTTCACCGAATAGATCTTGCCCGTCTCAGGAAACTGCATGTTTGGGTGTGAGAGGTAAAAAGTACCAATGGCCGGGTTCAACGTAAAGCCGTTTACCCCATGGCCCGTGGTATAGACCAACATGGTAGAGGTACCATAAATAATATATCCGGCGGCCACCTGGTTTTTACCGGGCTGCAGAAAATCTTCAAGGGTGACAGGGGTGCCCACTGGGGTCATTCTTCGATAGACCGAAAAAATAGTACCTACCGATACATTGACATCGTTATTGGAAGAACCGTCCAATGGATCGATCAAGACCACATATTTGTTCTGGTGCCGTTCATCTTGGCTGTTTATACTGATGAAGTCATCTTCTTCTTCAGAAGCGATACCACAGACAATTTCCCTGTTTTTCAAGGTCTGGATGAATTTTTCATTGGCCAGCACATCAAGTTTTTGTTGGTCTTCGCCCTGTATATTTGTATCGCCCGCTTGCCCAAGAATATCGACAAGCCCTGCTTTGTTGACTTCATGATTGACCACTTTGGCGGCCAAACGGATGGCATTGATCAATTTAGAAAGCTCACCTGTTGAGTATTGAAATTCTGATTGGTTTTCAATGATGAATTCGCCAAGGGTCTTGTTTTTCTTTTGCATTGGGGCCAAGCTGTTTTATTTAGATGCAAATATCGGCTATTTTGTGATACTATAACGTTTTCGAAAGGTTATCATTTTTGTAATTTATAACTTCGTGTTTTATTTGTAACAAATGACTATTGAGATCCGTGATGCCCGACCAGAAGATATGCCAGCCGTGTTACGGTTGGTAAAAGAACTGGCAACTTTTGAGAAAGAACCTGAGGCCGTTGAAGTCACTGAAACAGATTTGGTGCGTGATGGATTTGGGGAAGAAAAACGGTTTCATTGTTTCGTTGCCGATTCGCAAGATGGGGTTGTAGGGCTCGCGTTGGTATACCCACGATACTCTACATGGAAAGGCCCCGTTGTTCACCTTGAAGATTTGATCGTTACCGAAAAGGCAAGAGGGGCAGGGGGTAGGCTCGACACTTTTGACCGCCGTGATAAAATACGGCCATGGGTTGGGCGTTAAACGTATTAGTTGGGAAGTGTTGGATTGGAACGAACCCGCCATCAAGTTTTATGAGTCAAATGGTGCAGTGGTAATGCGTGATTGGGATGTAGTTCAGTTAGATGAGAGAGGAATTGAGAATTATCTAAACAATATATGAGGATATTTAAGTTCGGAGGTGCCTCGGTAAAGGATGCACGGGGAGTTAAAAACTTGGTACATGTGCTTAACGAAGTGGGCCATGAAGATACCTTGATAGTGGTTTCGGCAATGGGCAAGATCACCAATGCCATGGAAAAAGTGGTCACCGCCTATTTTGAGAACAAGAATGGGATCGCCACGATACTTCATGAGATCTATGACTATCACCATAAGGTGCTGATCGATCTTTTTGAGAATGAAAAGCATCCTATTTTTGACCAGGTCAAGATGCTTTTTGAAGAGGTAAAGGGTTTTTTGATATGGAACAAATCACCCAAGCACAGTTTTGTGTACGATCAGGTGGTCGGTTATGGAGAACTGGTCTCAACGACCATCGTAAGTGCGTATTTGAGTGAAACCGGAATTAAAAACCAATGGCTTGATGTGCGTAACCTGATCAAGACCGATAATTCATATCGCGATGCCCAGGTCAATTGGGAAC
>JANQOD010000057.1 GCA_028289745.1 Allomuricauda sp.
TGGTAATGATTGTTGGCAGTTTTCATTCCTTCATACGTGGTAAATTGGGAAGGCGCTAGCCAAAATTCAGCTTCTTGACTTTTCTCAAGAACGGCCTCAAGGCTGAGGGCAAGACTTCCCGTACCTTCGGTATCTCTCCAAAGATACGTTGCATTCGCATCCTCGATAAATCGTGCGGCCCAACTATCGCCGCTCGGTAAGTACCAGACATCTTTGTAAAGGGCCCCGCTCAAAACGGTGGGTTTCTTTTCAACGTTTGCTGCAATCGACTTTATATCTTGATACGATTTTCCGATTTCGTTGAAAAGGCTATCGGCTTCCCTTTCCTTATCCAATAAAATGCCAAAAAACTTTATCCATTCGGCCTTGCCCAATGGACTTTGCTCTACCCAGTCACCATTATATAGCACAGGTATGCCAGCATTTTCAAGGGTAGCATATGCCGAATTTTGATTGCTTACCGAAAAACCCACCAGAACTTCTGGTTTGAGCGCTAAGACCATTTCGGTGTTTAGGCTCTCATTGCGGCCCAGTTCCCGTATTTTTTCTTCGGTGACAAGTTTTCTCGCTGCTCTTGACGAGATGTACTTTGTGTCAGGAAAACCGATCAATTTGTTTAACGCTCCCAATGCTTCCAAAGCGGGAATGTGCGTGGTCGAGGTCACCACCATATTGTCGACCGGTATGGGTACGATGGCGTCATAGCCATCGCTTGGCAGGGTGATCGTTGGCAGTTTTTCTCTCGGCACCAGGGCATATCTATATTCTTTGTCTGCGCCGGGCCATGGCGATGTTACTTTTAATATGGTGAATTCGCCATTTCGTTCTACTGTAAACCCTTTTGCGTGTTTGACAGCGATTTTTTCTGCATGGCTTGTGGCCGCTTGAGGGACCTTTTTTTGCTCACGGCAACCAATGGCCAAAAAACAAAGAAGTAAAAACGCCAAGAATCTGTATAGGTTTTTTTGCATGGATTCAAAAGTAGTACATAAAGCTAAAATGATTACATTCGCAATGAGTTTTGGTTTTCGTTCATCATCTGATGAATGGAATTAAAAGGGAATCTGGTGTAAATCCAGAGCTGTTCCCGCAACTGTAAGCATGTGCCGGACCTGTTTCGGCATCTTATCGTTGATAAGTTGTTGTTTTCTTCGTACCACTGTTCTGATAGTTATCGGGATGGGAAGGTCAAATAACAAGTTGCAAGTCAGGAGACCTGCCAGAAATCGAACACTGAATGTTAAACTTTCGGGATAAAAGTTTGGATGATAAAAGATCACAGGCACACTATAGTATTCTTTTTGTTTGTTTTTGCGCAGGCTGTCGCCCAAGATTTGCCATTGCAAAATTTGGATGAGGTGGTAGTGTCAGACTTTCGCGTGAAACGATATGCCGATGGACATAAGGTTGCCGAGTTAAAAGACAGTACCATACAACGGAATGGCATTTTTCTCACCTCGCTTTTGACCTTTAACAGTAACATTTATTTCAAGGAAAACGGATTGGGAATGGTCTCTTCTCCTGCGTTTCGGGGCACCAATGCCTCGCACACCGCCGTGATATGGAATGGGATCAATATCAACTCTCAGTTGAATGGTCAGGTAGATTTCAATACGATCAATCCTTTGAACTACAGTTCGGTCGCCATACGCAGTGGCGGGGGAAGTGTTCAGTTCGGTACCGGAGCGATAGGGGGCTCAGTTCATTTGAACAATGACCTGAAGTTTGAAAAACACCTCGAACATCAAGTCTTCACTGGCTATGGCAGTTTTGATACCCGAAGTGTGAACTATGGCAACAGTTTCGGAACAGGCAAATGGTCTTCAAGCTTTGGGGTGAATTACAACAGTTCTGATAACGACTATCAATATCTGGAAACCGACGAACGAAACACCAACGGAGAGTTTGAACACATCAATATCAACTTCAATGCTGGCTACCTGTTAAATGATGAGCAGGCACTTCGGTTGTACCACCAAAGTTTTATGGGCGATCGAAATCTTTCAGGTACCCTTCTTGCGCCAGGGCGCAGTCGCTATAAAGATGACCAGCACCGCACACAATTGGAGTGGGGAAAATTTGGCAAAAAAGCGACCCACAAGATAAAGATGGCCCATTTGTATGATGCCTTTAAGTATTTTGAGAATAAGGATTCCGATATTTTTTCCGAAGGCCGGGTAACCACTTTGTTGGCAAGGTATTCGCTCGATGTCGAACTCTCTGATGCCTTTCGGCTGAATTCCTTTTTAGAATACAACAACTTCACCAGCAGGGGAAGCAATTTTGGTTCGCCACAACGTAACGACCTTGCCATTACCGCATTGCTAAAGCATACGATAACAGAAAAATTAAGGTACAACCTGAGTCTACGACAAGATTTTTCGTCAGATTTTACCAGCCCTGTAGTTTTTTCATGGGACGGGAGCTATGATTTTGGAAACGTGTATACGCTTCAATTAAATGCATCGCGGAATTTTAGAATGCCCACTTTTAATGACCTATACTGGCAACCAGGGGGCAATTTAGAGCTGCAACCCGAGCAATCGTATCAGGTTGACTTAGGGCATCATTTCAAATGGGATCCACTCACCGTTAAGTTGAACGGCTACTACATCATTACTGAGGATATGATTCGCTGGTTGCCCAACAATCAGGGAATTTGGTCACCGATCAATGTAGATGAGGTGCGGATTTATGGTGCGGAGGTTGAAATTGGGCTAAAAAAAGCGATTGGTAAGAAACAGGAGATTGATTTCAGGACAAACTACGCCTACACCGTTTCAGAAGATAAAGAAACAGGAGAGCAATTGATCTATGTGCCTTTTCACAGGGGTAATGCTTCCCTTGCCTATCGGGTTGCCAACTTTGGTGCCTTTTACCAACATCTGTACAATGGTGCGGTTTCCATTATCGGAGGCGAATTGGAAGGATATCAGGTAGCCAATGCGGGTGTGACCTACGATCTAAAAACCGAGGGCAGGTTACAATGTAGATTTGGCTTGACCCTCAACAACGTGTTCAACACCTATTATGAAAATATAGCATTACGACCAATGCCCAATAGAAATATTCAAACCCAATTAGTATTAAGTTTTTAAAATGAGAAACAACAGATTTTTTTTGATGGCCAACTTAGTAGTACTATTGTTTACTGCTTGTAGCGATGATGATGACCAACCTTTGGTCGATGTGATAGAGGTATCGACGACCGAGGACACTTATGGTGAGGGAGACGGCCCCGTTACCATCACCTTTACTGCAAATACCGCTTTTGAAAATGATGTGACCATTACGTACGAGGTTACGGGCACGGCTGTGGCAGGTGAAGATTATGAGGCACTTCCCGGCACGGCGGTACTGACTTCGGGTACGACCTCGGTAACTCAGAACCTTACCCTTTTAGAAGATGAAGAAGTGGAACCGTCCAAACAGATAGTCATCACGATAACAGCCCTTGACAGCGGTGTTCAAGATATTTTTATAGGTCCCCAGAAAGAGGTTTCGCTTACGATTACCGATAATGATTCTTTCCCCTTTGAAAATGGCATTTTGGTATTGCATGAAGGTAATTTCTTTGGAGGGAATGCTTCGGTTTCTTTTGTTACCGAAGATTTGACCATGGTGACCAACGGCATTTTTGATGAGGTAAACGATGAAGCGTTGGGAGATACGGCACAGAGCATGGCATTTAATGGAGACTTGGCCTATATCGTTGTAAACAACTCGCAAACGGTGGAAGTGGTCGACCGCTATACCTTTGAATCTGAGGGAACCGTTGAATCTGGTCTTCTCAACCCGAGATATATTGCCTTTGCCAATGGTAAGGGCTATGTGACCAACTGGGGTGATGGTTCCAACCCAGATGACGATTATGTGGCGGTGATAGATTTGCAAAGTTATTCTGTAGAATTGACCATTTCGGTGCCAGAGGGGCCCGAGTGGATCGTAGCCAACGAGAATACCCTCTACGTGGCCCATCAGGGAGGATTTGGTCAAAATAACATTGTATCGGTGATAGATGCCACTACCAATACCGTTGGAACCCCCATTACTGTGGCCGATAGACCAAATTCAATGCAATTGGTCAATGATGATCTATGGGTGCTCTCTGGGGGAAATCCGGCTTGGACCGGCAATGAGACCGCCGGCCAATTAGACAAAATTGATTTAACGACCAATACTGTTGAAACTACCTTCACCTTTGCAGATACCGAACACCCCAATTATCTTTCAGTAGATGGTGACAATCTGTATTACGCAATGGGTGGAAGCATATTCATGATGGATGTCTCAGATGCATCCTTGCCCATATCGGCAGAGATTACAGGCGTTTTCTTTTACAATATGAGCGTGAATGATGGAAGGCTATACGGTGTTGATGCCAAAGATTTTATCAGTGCAGGTTCGCTGGAAGTATATGATTTGTCTGACAATTCTTTGCTCGAATCTTTGGAAGTATCCCTTATTCCAGGGGCAGTGTATTTCAATGGTAGTTTTGAGTTCTGAAGAAAACAATAGCACGACTTCAATAGCACTATAAAAGAAAGCTAGATACGAAAGCCTTCCTGAAATTTGTAATCTTGGGAAGGTTTTTGTTTTATACCCTAATTTGAACTGAACCGTTAGATTAGTGAAAATCGTGTA
This sequence comes from Allomuricauda sp., assembly GCA_028289745.1. Lineage (GTDB taxonomy): Bacteria > Bacteroidota > Bacteroidia > Flavobacteriales > Flavobacteriaceae > Flagellimonas_A. The sequence goes on from JANQOD010000057.1 coordinate 4,645, forward strand.
AAGACCTATAGAAACCGTAAGTCTTGCACCAAAGTATATTTCAGCTAACGAATGAAAGCAATGAAGAACACTACAGATCAAAGGTTAGGTGCCGAATATGGTCCCAAACGTATTGTATGTCTGACCGAAGAGACAACGGAAACCTTGTATTTGCTCGGTGAGGAATCAAGAATTGTAGGTGTTTCCGGGTTTACTGTGCGACCGAAAAGAGCCAGAAAAGAAAAACCGAAAATATCCACTTTTGTGGAAGCCAACATAGACGATATTCTCGCATTAGGGCCTGATTTGGTCATTGGTTTTTCAGATATTCAGGCCACTATCGCCAAAGAATTGATCGAAAGGGGGATCACGGTATGGATCAACAATCACAGAAGTGTACAAGGTATTTTGGAAATGATGGTGCAGTTGGGTGCCCTTGTGGATAAAAGGGAGCAGGCTCTGCATCTAGTAAAAAAGATCGAAGCCGATATCCGCCAAATAAAGCAAAGCACTAGCCACTGGCACAAAAAGCCCAAAGTATATTTTGAAGAGTGGTACGATCCCCTAATAACAGGAATCGAATGGGTAAGTGAATTGATTGAATTGGCTGGAGGAATCGATGTTTTTCCCGAAAACCGCAAGGCATCACTGGCAAAAGACCGTATTATTGAAGATGAAAATGAGTTGGTTCAAAGAAATCCGGATATCATCTTGGCTTCTTGGTGCGGTAAAATGTTCAAAAAACAAAAAATGTTGCAACGCCCCAATTGGCAGAATATTACAGCGGTAAAAACAGATGCCGTCTTTGAGATCAAGTCTGAAATCATTCTTCAACCAGGACCTGCGGCATTGATGGAAGGGCTGCCATTGCTTCATCAAGTATTTTCAAATTGGATAGCGAAACATGGATAGGTCCAAAACCTTTTTTAATTGGAGCAGTGGCAAAGATGCGGCCATGGCACTACATTTTTTACAAGAAGAAAAAAACTTGGCGGTCGAGCTTTTGCTGACCACCATCAATGTGAAATACGATCGGGTAACGATGCATGGCCTGCATAGGAGTATTTTGGAGGAGCAGGCAAGAGCAATTGGAATTCCCCTTGAGGTAATGGAATTGGATGAAAGCCCGTCAATGGAAGATTACCATCATCTCATGACCGAAAAACTGATGGCACTTAAGGCACGGGGATATACCCATACCGCTTTTGGCGATATCTTTTTGGAAGATTTAAAGAACTATAGGGAAACCATGCTTGCCCCTATGGGAATCAAGGCTATTTTTCCTTTATGGAAAAAAGACAGCAAGCGACTACTGCTCGACTTTATCGGCAAAGGATTCAAGGCAATTGTTATATGCTGTAATGCAGCACTATTGCCCAAATCGTTTTGTGGCCGTTTGATAGATTATGATTTTTTGAGCGATTTGCCCAAAAACGTCGACCCCTGTGGAGAGAATGGAGAGTTTCATACCTTCTGTTTTGATGGCCCTATTTTTAAGAAACCTGTCCACTTCTCAAAAGGGAAAATCATATATAGAACCTATCCCGCCCCGCAATCGGAAGAAGGGTCGATACCACAAGAATATGGTTTTTGGTATTGTGATCTAGCACTCGAAAGTTGATTGAGAGCCTGTTCGGGAATTTGTAAATCGTTTTTTGCGCCCCTTTTCGCATGGCGCATTGTTGAAACTTTTATCCATAGCCACGGCCATGCCCAAAAATTTTGCCTCGTTCCGCACAAAAATGACCCATAATAATTCCAATCACAAATTCTTGAACAGGCTCTGAGCTTTTGATTTGAAAACCATTGTCGTTTGAAGAACGACCTAATAAACGGCTGCCCTTTTTTATTGAAAGCCCAGTGGCTTGTCAATATACATGTTATCTTTTATAGGGGTAAACATTTTAGAATTTGTGATAGTCCTTGCCGGAAGTTTGACTTCAAAGTTTCTTTTGCTTGAGGCATTCGTAATTTCCTCGATAGCTCTTGCCAACAAGGGTTCGTTTGCATTGCCCAAAACACCCAAGTTGGTCAAATCTTCTTCAAAGAAAATATCAGGAGCTAGCCCGTCGGTATAATCCGAAAAACCATCTGCATTTTCATTACGTCCGACCAAAGGTTGAATAGCCCAACTGTTATTAGGGTTTATTTGATTTTCGCGTGAAGAATTATAGACATAATCATTACCTGGGTCATCGACCATCGTTATTGAAAATTCATTTTTACCGCGGGTGGTCTCACCAATTTGAATGATATCTACATAGGGGTCTAGTCCGTTGATGACCAATTCACTTGCAGATGCAGAACTGTTAGTGGTCAGAACATACACACGATTTAGGTTTAAAGTGTTCAAAGGTGAACCATTTACTGAGTTGGCAAAATAATCTTCCAATTGTGATGAGCTCAATTGCGACTGTATTTTTTCATTCCAACGCTGTCTGATATAAAGTTCGTTAGTGTTGGTACCATAAATCATACTGGCCAATAAACGTGATGAATTCACCGACCCCCCAGGGTTATAGCGCAGGTCGAGTACCAAATCTGTAACTCCATTGGCCACAAATTGGCCAAATACGCTGTTCAAATCATCATCAAAATCACGGGTGAAACCATTGTACATCAAATAGCCTATCTTTTGTCCGCTTACATCTAACGTAGCGGCGACATGAACAGGGTTCTCGACCAAACCTTCCATTTTGGTGAGTGTGACCTCTTCGCCATTGGGTTCAATAATGGTACCATTTGCCGAGGCCATATTTAGGGTGTAAGTGTCATTGTCTCCAAACAACAAACCGACATAATTGTCTAAATTCAAGGTCTGTCCATCCACTCCAGTGAACAAATCCCCCCGCTGAATATCTTTTGTTGATGCATCCGAATTTGGAATGATATAGCGTACATAACCAAAAAGATCATTGCTATCAGCAAAAAGTACTAGGCCAAACTCCAATCCATTACTTTTTGAAATACCCGCCAAGTTGTTCACCAATTCTGTGTAGTCACTGTTCAAAAAGCTAAAACGGTCTTCATTAAACAGAATTCGTTCATAGAATTGTTCAGGGTCTGAAGTGGCTGCCAAATATGCCTCATAATCGGCTTGAGTGGCAAATCGGTCATTATCCAAATCAGGTACTTCAGCCTGCCAGAAATACCAAAGGTTCATGGCTCGCCACATGAAATTTTGAACTACAATATCGATGGGCACGTTGTTGTCATCATCATTGTTGCAGCCAATGAACAACAAAGAAACAGCCAAAAACAGCAAAAAGAATTTTCTCATAGCTTTTTTTTAGTATTGTGTACCAACAAGTGTTCCAAATCAAAAAACAAACCTTTTTGTGATACAACAACTTTGGTTCCAAAAACCCTAAATTACTTACATTAAAAAGAAATAAAAACTTTTTGTAACAAATTTCGACATACTTCGTCATCAAGGTGTAAGCAACAATAAAAAAGCTCGCAACGACTGAACAACCGATGAAACAGAGTGAATTTTTAAATGCGGTCATGCCCTTTAAGGACAAGCTCTATAGATTGGCAAAACGTTTGCTGGTCTCTAGAGAGGAAGCTGAAGATGCGACACAGGAGATTTTGATGAAACTCTGGGCCAAGCAAGATGAAATGGGACAGATGAGAAGTGTAGAGGCCTTTGCGATGACGATGACAAAGAATTTTTGTCTCGATCGGTTAAAGTCAAAGCAGGCGACCAATTTGAAACTGGTGCACAGCAATTACAGGGATGAAAAAACCTCTTTGCAGAAACAGTTGGAAGCCGAGGATAGTGTCAATTGGGTTGAGCGCATCATGGAAGAATTGCCCGAGCAGCAAAAAATGGTCCTTCAGCTTAGGGACGTGGAAGAATATGATTTTGAAGAGATATGTGAGTTGTTGGACATGAAGCCCACTGCAGTGCGTGTGGCATTGTCAAGGGCCAGAAAAGCAGTAAGAGAAAAATTATTGGAAAAACATAGCTATGGAATTGGATAAGAACATAGAAAAATTATTGGAAAAGTATTTCGAGGCCACCACTACGGTCGCTGAAGAGAAGACATTGCGTGAATACTTTGCACAGGCTGGGGTCGCACCACATCTTGAGCAATATAGGCCGATGTTCAACTATTTTTCCAACGCCAAGCAAGAGCGGTACACCAGGCAGGTTCCATTAACCCCTAGAAAGACAATTTATTACAGATGGATTTCCGTTGCAGCAGTGGCAGTTTTGGCTTTTGGCATCTATTTTGGTAATGACAGCTATCAAGATTACCAAGAAAGAAAGCAGGCAGAATATGCATATCAAGAAACAAGGAAAGCATTGAACCTGTTGGCCGAGAATTTTGGCAAGGGCACCGAGAAAGTGGCCTATCTGCAAGAGTTTGAAGCCGCGAAACAAAAAATCTATAACAAAAATTAAAAACAGAAATGATGAAAAAGTATATGTTGATTCTTTTAGTGGCCCTTTTACCGGTAGCCGGTA
>JANQOD010000072.1 GCA_028289745.1 Allomuricauda sp.
ATTGGCGGTCTTTAACCACGTATTGTAGTCCCATTGTGAGTTTAGCCTTGGAATTGCTGATACTAGTCTTGTCCGGGTCTTTACATTTTTTTCCGATCAAGTCGGTAACCGGAAAATGGGGTTTTACTTTTTCATAAGGAAACAATGCCAAAAATTTACCGTCATCATTCATATAGCCGCTGTATCTACTTTGCCCATCAGGAGTGGCCAAGAAAACACTCCCTTGGCCATAGGACCAGCCTTTAAAAGTTCTTTCTTCAGTGCTTTCAAAATTTTGGCCCTTTTCTTCCATTTCGCCCATCAACTCCATAAAACGTTTGCCCGTTTTGAGTTTGGCTTCTTCGCGAGTTAGGGCCGTATCGGCCGCTACATCTTTGTTGGCTATTTTTTTTACCAATTTTTCAAGCAACTGTGCGTGGGTCATCTGTGTTGCCCCAAAAAGTAGAACAAAGACTACTAAACTGTTGAAACTTCCCATAATCATTGATTTAAATGAAAGTAATATTTAGCGTCCGAAGGCAATGAAGTAGTTGCCGAAAAGTATTGATTCTTCCAAAAGGGCCCTCCAGCCATCGCACCTGTTGCGGATTTTTCTTGGCTTCCCTCAAATCTGACCATAATAAGATTCCAACCCGATTGGAAGTTTAGATTATGGACAATATTCCCATTCGCACCTTTAATCGTGCTTGCTTGGCTCATAAATACCCAATGGGCCCTATAGCCGTCTCCGGCCTTATCAAAGCAGCAGGGAGCATCGTTTGCCACCGGTTTTATCGAATTACCGAGGCTTAAGGCGCCCAAGTATTCCTCCCCCCTATAAATTCCCGTGCGATGATCGGTGGAAAGATACTTGACATTTTCATTGGAATATGACAGTTCAAGGGATCGATCGTTAAAGGCATAACCAAATTGATCCCCCTTTCTCTCAGTAATACTTTCCATTTTCCAATTTCTAAAATCAAGTTTGGGCAATAGAACGGTAACCTGCCCATCGGCGGATACTTCTCCAAGTTTTAAAATGGTGGGTGGCATGCCCCTCCCATTGCTAAAGCTCACCTTGATGTCCGCACTGCCGTACTGCCAGTTTTCAAATTTTCCAGAGGTGTTGGTAGCAATTTTATTGCGCCAATAGAAATCCTCTTCGTTTTTTTGTTGAGCTGCCTTGTTTTTGGCCATTTGTGCTTTTTTGGCCTTCTCTTTTTCTGCTTTTCGTTTATCATCGATTTCTTTGCTTTGGTTAAGAATACCCTGCATCATGGCACGTTGATTTTCCGGCATACTTTGCATGATACTATCCATCATTTTTTGAGCTCGTTCTTCCTCAGGGGTCTGGGCCATACAGGCCACACTGCCCAAAATCGCCAATACCGTTGTCAATACTTTAGTCTTCATTGTTCTTTGTTTTTAATATGAGTTCTCCTTTTTTGTTTTCCAAAACAGTGGCCTTGGTCTTGCCCAAGACCACTTCCTTTTCTTTTTCAAATCCTTTGTTGGGGAACAACCTGTCTTTTGAAAAGACTTCTTGGTCCTTGAATATTTTGATGGTTGCGCCGGCTTTTGGCAGAACCACATGGTTCTGTTTCTCGTACGGCCCGGTGAGGGCGCCCAAGAACGATTTGGTATCGGGATATTTTTCCAAAAGCCCTTGATCCTTTTTTACATCCGCCAAGAAAAACAGTGCGTCAATAGTATTGTCGCCTTTGTTCACCGCGACCACAATTTTGGCTTCTTGGGCCGTTTTGGTCTGGGCATTGCCACAAAAGGGAAGCAACAGCAGTATAAAAATCAGTGCTTTCATTACTTACAGCTTACTTGGTAGGTAGTGTCATAGCCAATGGGCGCATTACCGCCCTCCAAAAAGAGTTTGCCCGATCCCGATGCGGTAAATTCCTTTTTGTTGACGCTCAGATTGGCCGCACTATAGGTTTTGCCATTGACGATTAGGGTAAAAACCATTTTATCATCTTGTTGGTGCCCATTGATTACAATGCCGTCGCCATTGGTGTCGGTGGTCTCCAACTTGTCGGATTTAAAGTAGAAATAGTCCTCCACGAAATAGGAGCAGTTGCAATCCACCTTATATTCCGTTCCTTCCATATTGACAAGTACAGTGCTTTTTTCAGCGTTCTTAAAAACGTTGGGTATCGGTTCTTTTTCACCTTTCGAAGGGGTTTCCGTTTCCTTTGTCCTGTTTTCGCCTTTACAACAAACAAGGGCCAAAGTCAATACTATATAGAGCGTTTTTTTCATGGTCATTTGTTTAGAATGGAAATTTTAGTTCTTGGGCCTGTGGAAGGATTACGGTATAATCACCGTACTCATAATCCAATTGATGGCCTTTCATGTTGATACGTTGCAGTTTGCCACTTACATTAAAATAAATCTGTACCCCAGTTGCATCGCCACTGACCCCAGTAAAACGAACACAATCGCCCTTGGCCGACAAACAAGCGATTTCTTGTTTTTTGAATTCGGGATTTTGCGATAAGGCGGCAATGGTCATTCGCTCGGGCCAGTTAACGATTGGTTTTATCATCACATCGCCTTTTGCAACGTCAGGAATTTGAAACGAGTCGGGATTTTTACCGAATAGCGTGCCCATGTAGTAAGGCATTTTCTGGGTTTGGGCACCCAAATTGGCCATTCCCAAATCCTTAAATTTATTGAGGTTCAATTTTTGCCAACCTTGTCGGGGATTGTTCACATACATATACCCGAGTTCATCGGAAAAGGTATGCCCGCCCGGAATGTCAGGAGCCTCATACTTTGATGCCCCCGTATCAGCGTCATAGGTTATGGTCATGCCCCCATAAGGGCCAGAACCCGTGACACGAACATCTCTGGGGTTGACGTTCACCACTTCGGAATGAATAGAATAATCGGTGCCGTTAAAATGTAGGTAGGCCTTTAGCTCAAGGGTCTCTTTATCTGCCGGCAAGTCGGGTATTTCCAAGCCTTCAAAATGAAGCCGCAGCCCATATTCCTTACCTGGAATTTTTTTGATGTTTATAGCATCATCGGGGTCGTCTGGCAAGAAGGCAAAACGGTTCAAAACGGTATGATCGTCCACTTTTAAGGTCAAGGTCATGCCCCGTTCTTCAAATTCACTTCGGGTATAGCCCAAAAGATCCATTTTTACGACCAAGGTCTCGGGCTGGCCATCGCCAAAATCACCATCCAACGGGTAATTGTCCCCCGATCGCAGAACGGTTTCCTTAACTGGGTGCAAGAGCTGTACGACCTCAATGGCATGGCGTGGTTCTCCGGTTTGTAAATGAAGTAGCTCGGTAGTCGTTTCTACGGTATCTTTATTTATAATGTACCATGATTTAAGATTTGTTCTGAGTTTTACCGGAATATTTTCATGGGCTTTTTGGGCATCTAAGCCTTCCACAACCAAGTTTTTATAGAACTTATTGAATGCATTTATTGCATGATTTGAATACACCACATTCTGCCAATACAAGAAATGCCCATTTTTATGAATGCTCCTCATGGTCTCTTGCATATCACTATGCTGCCCCATTTCACAGGCACTAAAAATCCAGATTTTGTCCTCTACTTGGGGGTAGTAGTGTTGAAAGAAATTGGCTTTAAGGCCTACTCCATCTTCTGTTAAAACAATAAATTGGGCATCGATTCTAAGTTTGTCAAAATATGCCATACGTTCTTCTTTTGTCTTCTCCTTAAAATGGTGCTCAATACCTGTTTCGAGAATAGTTTTACAATTGGTATCGTTATATTCTTTTTCGGCCTCTTCTTCAGTAAAATCATAGCCTGACGGATTATAATCTTCGACCTGCTCGGTTTCTTCATCGTTGATTTCGAATGTATCGTAGTCAAATTCATCAAGGGGCATTATATTGCTCAATAACGCAGATTCACCGCAAAACAGCAGTCCGTGGGTACTCACGTGAACTAAATCATAGTTATTCCATGTTTTGAACAATGCAAGATCATCGGCAATCTCCTCTGATTTAATACCATCCCGATAATTATGGTGACTGCCTAAATAATTCACGGCCGGTTGTGCATCTTCATTGATACCGAATTGTTGTATATAAGGGTAAATAACCAATGCCTTTTTATACTGCCTATTTTCCTCACCTAGTTCGTGGGCAATTACATTGGTATTGTCCATTTCAAATAAGGGCCGTACCGTAGCATTAGCAAGTAGTGTGGGTTGTATTTTACCTGCAACACCCTTAGTAATTTTATCAGATTGCAAAGGTTTGGTAATCATCATGGGCACACTGCCTTCAACAAAAAACATAAGGGAGGTTTTGTTCATCATCACTTGAGCACTATCGGGCAGCAGTTCCAATATTTCTTTAAAGCTACCGCCGGTATTCGCAAGTGCTTGGCCTTCAACAAGTGCATGCCAACTTGTATTGACCGCCTCTGTACGAAGCACTTTACTGACCATATAGTTTGGGGGCAGGTCCGCTTTGCTTTGCTTTTGCCTGTCGCACCCAAGTATAAACAGACACGCAACCGTTATGTAACAAAGGTGTTTCATGGGTTATTTGATCAAATCATATATGGAATTTTTTTCAACCACTTTTCTTTTGCCCCTATCGTAGACATACTCCGTAGTTTTTTTATAGAAATAAATCCATCTTCCACTAAAAATTGCAGCATCCAAAAAATTGGGTACTCCCTTAAATCCCGTTTTAATGGAGGATCCAGAAGTACTCCTGAGTTTTTTGGAGTGGTAATCGTAGGCATACCACCGCTCACCCTTAAAAAAATAGTGGTAACCATCATCTGAGGAGTAAGCAGCATCAATATTTGATGGTAGCCCATTCCAGCCCGATTTAATAGTTCCTGTTTGGTCTACTTTACGGGTCTTGGGGTTGTATCTATAAAAATTGGATCCTTTTAGAAAGTAAGGAAAGTCATTTTTATGATGCTCCAAAGCGGCATCTACATTATGAGGTACACCTTCATAATGTTCGTGCCCAAAAGTTGTTTCTTTCTTTACCGAGCGATGTTGAATTTGAGATACCGAAAATGCAGGTATTTCCGGAGAGCCTTTATTGTTATTATACTGTTCCCAATAGTAGTCGTCAATAAAAGCTCTGTTCACCAAAGCAGCATCAATACCTAGAAACAGGTTTTTAAAACCAACACGGCCCGTTACTCGTTTTGGGGCATCTACCTTTAATTTTTTAGGGTCGTAACGGTAGTAATGATCGCCCTTAAAAAAATAGGCCTTGCCATTGGTCCATTTAATAACCCCATCAATATGGGTGGGCACGCCCTTGTACACATTGTTCGCCCCTATGGTGCCCGAGTATTGTACTTTATTTGTTCTTGGGTTGTAGATATGTACTTTGTTGCCCTTAAAAAAGGCATAGTTGCCCGAGGTACCGTGGGCAATCGCCCCGTCAATGGGGCCCCTGATCCCTTTGAACCCATCGGAACCAATGATGCCGGAGCGTTCTTTTTTGCCACTGCTCATATTAAAGCGGAACCAATTATTGCCGCGGAACACAAAAACTTTTTTGGTCGTAGGGTCGACCATGGCAGCATCTACGTCTTTTGGAATGCCCTTAAAGGCATCTGAGCCCAAATTTCTGATCTCGCGTTTTTTTGTTTTAGGGTCGTACTGGTACACCTTGTCCTTGCCCACAAAAAAGTAGGCCTGGTTGTTGTGCGGCGATAGCACCGCAGCACGAATGTTCTCTATATCGTAGTTTTGCGCAAAGCCACAAAAGCTTGCCAAAAAGAGTAGTATTAAGAGTGTGGGTTTTGTTTTCATTTTTTGCCTTTTTTAAAACCCTTTCGATTTTTTATTCATAGGTGACTTAATAAGCTTACTACTGCCTGTTTTCAGCACCAAGGCCTTTTTTGAGTTGGAAACTACCGTTGTGCTTACAGTATTTATTTTGAACTGGTCGCCAGGAAAAAACTGATCCCCTGGGAAAAATTAATCTCCTGGGAAATAGGGCTTGTTTTTGTGCAGGGTCATACTTGCACTCAATATGGGTTTGATACTGTTTTTTCTACGGAATAACGGCCTTTCAACACACCATGGTAAAAAGCACTTTTGGGGTACTTTTTTGCAAGTTTCATGCCCAACTTTTCCGCGTCGGAATAGCGGATAAGATCCTGTATTTCATAGTCGCCCGCATGAACTACAAATAAAATTTTGGTCTCTTTTGACATTCTGCCTTTGAACTGTGCATTTATGCCCACTGATGTGGTAAGCACCAATAGTATCAGTATGTTTTTGATTTCTATTTTCATTTTCTTCTTTTTATAGTTTTACAAATTCTACTCTTCGGTTATTGGCCCTGCCCTCTGGTGTGGCGTTGGAGTCTACGGGTGTTGTTTCCCCCTTGCCCTCGGTCTCAAAGCGATTTTCATCAATGCCTCGTTCTACCAAGGCCCATTTAACGGCTTCGGCCCGTTCTGCGGAAAGGGTAAGGTTATGATCATCGGCACCATCGCTATCGGTATGGCCCTCGATACGAAAGTTGAGATTGGGGTGGTCTTGCATCATTCGGGCCACCTCTTTCAATACCCCACCAGATTCCGCTTTAATGGTGGCGCTGTTTACATCAAAGAGAATACCCCGTGTCACAAATTTGCCCTCGGCCACCACACGGTCATACAATTTTTTGCCCCCCTCGGCCAAGCGTATGTTCTTGACCGCTATAACCTCATCATCACCGGCGTAGTTGTTCCAATACCCGATGGAGAACATTTCGGGCTTGAACCCAAGATTGGGTAGGTTCACCAATCGATGCTCATCTATAAAGATTTTTAGGGACCGCTTGTTAAAAGCTATGGCGATATGCCGCCATGCCCCTTGACCAAGTTCTTCAAGTTCGGTTTTGGGATTGGAGAAATTCTTTCTAACCCCATTGACATCCGTACTAAATTTGATATCATTTTTTGTGATATCTATTGGCGTGATCCAATCTTTGTTGTTCTCACCGAACCTATGGGAATTCTCTTCAGGGCCAAACCGCAGAAGATACTTGGACCTATACGAGTACTTTTTAATATCAAAATAGATGTCGAACTCCAAGGTGAATACTTCTGGTAGATAGTCATGGGTATCCATCAAGGGCATTATGATGCTCCCATGTTTGAGGCCTATTACATTTTCGCCATCAAATGAAGCATTCTCGGCATTGCCCTTTATAATATCCCATCGGGATGGGAACTCCCCATTTTCCTCACCTGCCAGATCATCATAAAAAATGATTTGGTCACCGGGCACAAAGTTGTATTGGGACCAGAGCTGGGGTTGTTGGCCATTCGAGTTGTCTCCTTCATAGGTTTCCCCGGGATATTCTTCATTTGACCCTTCGTACCCCTCTTCCACTTCATCTTTTTCTCGCTTTCGTTTTTTCTTTTTTCCAATCTTCTTGGTCTGATTTAGCAGGGTGTCTATGGCCTGTTCTGTTTTTTCAATGGTCTTTTCCTCTGTTTTTCGTACGACAGCTTCTTCCGCTGCTTCTTTTGCACGATCTTTTAATTTTTTGAAGAATTGGGCATGTGTACCCGCTGTGCCGAGGAACAAAAAACAGCCAAGCAGTAGTATGGATTTTATTTTCATGATTCCAGTTTTTCAATGTTCTGGAACCAAAAGTATTTTGAACGGGCCGTAAGCTATCGCTGGTATGTAACAAACTATGGAACAAATGTAACATCCCTTGAAAAGGCCATTTATTACTGGGCTTGTAGAAACTCTGCAGGTGTTTTTTTATAGGTTTCCTTAAAGCATTTGATAAAATATGAGGGGGTATTGAAGCCTACCGTATAGGCTATTTCGTTCACCGTGGCGTCGGAGGTTTCTAGAATATGTAGGGCTTGTTTCAACCGCTGTGAACGTATAAAGGCCGAAGTGGAAAGCCCGGTATACGCCTGAAGTTTTCGGTGCAATTGCATACGGCTCATGCCTATCAGCTTGCAAAATTTTGCGGCATTGAATTCGGGATCGGCCATATGTTCATCCATTACAGATTGTACCTTATTTAAAAAAGCTTCATCGGTCGGTGTGATGGCCAGTTCTTTAGGTCGTAAAAAGTTTTCTTGGCTATAGCGTTCGCGCAGCATTTTTCGTGATTTGACCAAATTGGCAACCCGTTTTTCCAAAATTTTTATCTTAAAGGGCTTGGTCACATAATCATCGGCTCCCGCCTTTAAGCCCCTAAGTTCATTTTGCTTGTCGTCGCTGGCCGTTAACAGCACGATGGGAATATGGCTGGTGCGCTCATCGGTCTTTAAGCTATTGCACAGTTCGATACCATCTTTTATGGGCATTCGAACATCGGATATAACAATGTCCGGAATGTATTTAAGAGCCCTTTTAATACCAATTTCCCCATTACTGGCCTCCACAACCTTAAAGGATTTTTTAAACTCGGTCTTTATATAGGTGCGCACATCGGTATTATCCTCGACCACCAAAACCATGGGTTTTTCCTCTTTGGAATCGTCCGTTACCCTTTTCGTTTCCAACCCATTGGAATTTGCAAACTGTGGGCTGTCTTTCACCGCCAATGGCATTTTGACCCGAAAACAGATTTCGGTTGCTGTTTGGTCAACACGAATTTTGCCATCACTCAGTTTCACCAATTCATGCACCAATGAAAGTCCTATACCCGCACCTTTGGCATTGGTATCGGTCTGATAAAAACGTTCAAAGAGCTTTTGCACATCAACAATGGTTTTTTCGGTGTCATTTATGATGATCAAATTCAAAAACCCATCAGCATGGGTAGCCTCAAAGTGGCATTTTCCTTTTCGTTTGCCGTGCTTTATGGCATTTGAAAGCAGGTTTGCCACAATTTTATCCATTACATCCTCATCATATATAACATTTTGCATATCATCAATTTTGTAGCTATATGCAATGGATTTTTGATTTGCCTCATATTCAAATGAGGAAGCCAATGATTTCAAAAAAAGTCCCAGATTGCCTCGTTCTTTGTTCAGCTTTAATTTTCCTTCCTCCAATTTTGCCAATTGGAGCAATTGGTCGACCAAATTGGTCAATCTTGAAGCATTGCGCTCGATCATTGAAAAATTGGAAAAGTCTGTTTCCGAAATATCTGGTTCCGAAAGCTTGGATTCTACGGGTCCCGATATTAGAGTGAGCGGTGTACGGAATTCGTGCGCTATATCGGTATATATTTTTGATCTGTAATCGTTCAAAGCTTTAAATCGAGTGGCTTCTTCCTCTTTTAACCGTAAGTTGAGTTGCATTTTCCAACGCCATTTTAAATAACGATATACCCCTAAAGCCAATAACAGCAATAACAAGACATACAACAATTTGGACCAGGTATTAAAGTACCAAGATGGAGTAACGGTGAATGCAAATTTTTCCGGCGTATTGTTCCATTTCCCATCATAGTTGCTTGAGACCACTTGAAATTCATAATCATTGGGTGGGAGATGGGTGTAGCGGACAAAGTTTTTATTTCCCGAGGGGACCCACTCTTTTTCGTAAGGCAGCAAGCGATATTTGTATCGGTTTTTGCCCGGTTCCGAGAATTGCAGACTCGAAAAACTAAAATCTATGGTATTTTGATCAAAGCGCAATAGCGTGTCTGTATATACCGATTTGGTTTCATTAAGTACTCTGTACTCCGTAATGGCCGTTTGGGGCAAGTATTGGTGCTGCGAAATCGACTGGGGATCAAACCAGTAAAAACCTTCCAATCCGCCAAAATACAATTGGCCATTGGAATGGCGATAATAAGCGCCAGTGTTGAACTCCGTGGCCAAACCATCATAATTGTCATAATTGGTAATAGATGGACTATCCGCAAATGTTCTTGGAGGGACGAATTGAGTTATTCCCTTATTGGAACTCAACCATAGATTTCCGTTCCCATCGGGCAAAATGGCATAAATGACATTGTTGGGCAATCCATGGGCCATGCTATAGGTATAAAAGGTTTCTGTTTTGGTATCCAAGGTGCTCAACCCTGCACCTGAAGTACCTATCCATAACAAATCGTTGGAATCATAATACAACGATTTAATATTATTACTGGCAATCGACTCAACATCCTTTGCCATAAAAATTAGGGTATGCCCAGAACTGGGATTGAATTTGACCAATCCTTGATTATCCGTGCCCAGCCACAGATTGCCCTTGCGGTCTTCGGTGATAACACGAATATTTTCACGAACTACGGTCGAATCACCAACTGAAAATTGCCTGTACTTTTTTATGACCCCCTCATTTTTGTCGAACGCAATGAGACCATCATCCCGGGTGCCCAACCAGATGTTCTTGTTGCTATCCTCAAAGATTTCCCAAATGGTCTTTGAAGTGAGTGGGGGATTGGATTCGGAAGAAAAGTTTCCGAAACCTTCACTAGGATGTAGTATCGAAAGTCCAGCACCTTGTGTGCCGATCCAAAGGTCGCCATCGGCATCGTGCAATAGGCTCATTACCCTATTTGAAGGAATTGCCGAGTTGGCAGTGGTGAAGGTGGTCCAGCTATTGTATTTGGGTTCGTAATGGGTCAGCCCTTTGCCCGATGTGCCGATCCATACACCATCTTCTTTATCCAAAGTTAAGGCCCTGACCACATCAATACTGATGTTCCTAGGTGTTTGATAATTAATGAACGAATTGAATTTTTCCAGGTACTCATCATAAAAACTTGCTCCGGCGCCGTCAGTTCCATACCATAGGGTATTCGAATCATCTTGATAAATGCACAAAATGTCATTGTAATGCAAAGCCTTGGGATTTTGCTTTTGTGCCGTGAAATGACGAATGACCGCATTTCGAAAATCAATCATGTACAATCCTCTTCCGTAGGTGGCGATCCAGATCCGCTCATTTTCATCCTGAAACAAATCCAAAACAATAAGGTTTTCTGGGAGATAGCCCTCAAACCCAGCATCCCTAAGGCGAACGAGACTGTTAGAAGTTGAATCAAGATAAAAAAGCCCGTCACCATGATACCCCAGCCATACCCTTGAACGGTTATCGATTAACGCAGTACTCAATGAAGAAGTCGGGGTTTCTCCCAATAGGGTCTCCAGAACAATTTCTTCTTGGGAGTTTGACTTTGTATCAATTTGAACCAATGATTTTTCTGAAAGCACATAAATCTTGTTTTGGGTCAATTCACCTATCTTTTTAACCGGACTTTTTATTCCTGATCCAAACGGTATTTTTTTTAGCTTCTTTTGTTCATTAAAGGCGTATGCTTCTCCCTTTAATGTGCCTATCCAATAGGTTCCATTTTGGTGCTGCCATATTGTGGAAACCCCGTCAATGGCACCGCTATCGAATACCTCAAAACCATCTTGTGCCCTGTCATAGCTATATAACCTGTGATCCGAAGGGATAATCCAAACCTTGTCCCGCCTGTCCACAAAAACCTTCCCCAGTCTGCTGAAGGTGGGTCGGGTAATATCGGTAAATTGAAAGGGATAGTACCTCATATCACGGCCATCGTATTTATTGAGGCCGTCTTGTGTGGCTAGCCATAAAAAACCCAAGCTGTCCTGGGCAATTGAAACTACGCTGTTTTGCGATAGGCCTTCCTTAACGGTCAATTGCCGAAAGCTGAACTGTTGTTGCGCGAAAATGACCGAACAACAAAAGAAAGTAACCAATAGGAAGATATTCCTGTACATTTCAGGTTGGTTGAACTGAAAAGAGGAAAATAGTCAATCGATATTTTGTTGTATTGTAAGAAAAGGACATAAATGTTTATCTTGATAATCAACACACTGGCCCTATGATCAAAAAATTTGCCCAAACCTTGGATTTTGACATTCCAAAGGTTTTAAAGCCCTATGTAATCGCAGCCATATTTGGGGAGACAAAAAAAAGGGTAAAGGTTACCTTTCCCGTATTGCCCAACGGCTTTCCTGTTCTCATATATGTATTTGGAGATTTGCCCCTGCTTCAAGTCAAAAGTAATTCTTACTTTGCCCCCTCGCGGCTTAATCTGGCCGGCCAAATACAGGGAACCGTACCCAAATTGGCCATTGACGGCCGCTTTGGACAGAACGGATTTTTACTGCACCCATTGACCCCTTATTACCTTTTTCATACCAAGGGGATTGATTTTCTGAACAAATGGATTCCTTTGGAAAGTACCATAGCCCATGATTGGATATCTGTTCATGAAAAGTTGGAAAAATGCAAAAATCCTACGGAACGGGCAGAGGTTTTGGCAGACATGATGATACAACTTGAATCAAAAAGATTGCCCCCCATTCCTTGGTTAGATCAGGGTATTGCATCCATTTATGGCAATAAGGGCAGTACATCAGTCAATGAGTTGGCAGTTTCGGCAAAAATCAGTCCCCGTCACTTTACCAGAAAGTTTCGTGAAATAGTGGGTGTGCCCCCAAAGTACTTTTGCAAAGTGGTACAACTGAACAGTCTTTTCGAAATCATAAATACTTCGGATGAACATACCATTCTACAACTGGCCCTAGATTGCGGTTATTATGACCAGTCCCACTTTATTCACGATTTTAAAAAATTCATTGGAGACAGCCCAGAACGGTTTTTAATGAGCAAAGATGCATATGTCAAGGAATATTTAGGCAAAAAAAGACTTTAGATGTATTCAATGATTTTTAAATTGACTGTTTTAAAAGCCCCTGGGCCTATTTGAGGTACTCGTGGTAAACCGCAATGGGTATGAGGCCCGTCCATCCGCAGAAATCTTTTTTTGCGGGCATGCCATACGAAATCAAATCGGGCGCATAGTTCTCCCAAAACGTATCAGTGGCCTTAAAGACCTCGGCCACGGCCGCATAAGTCTTCTGGGCCAGGTCTTTGGCAAGTTCGTGCCTGCCATTGGCGGTCAGTCCTTTGAGTACCATATAAGAAGTCGGTGCCCAAACACCGCCCAACCAATAATCGCCCCACCCCACATAATCGGGGTCATCTGCCGAAAGTGCCGGTAGCGGCATCTTTCGATAAAACGCATCAGGATCGGTCAGGTGCGCCAAAAAAGCGTCCATTTTTTCTTCTGGGATCAATTCGCCCAGCAGCGTCCAGTACATGCCGATATGCTTGCGCTTTACTTGTTTGCCATAGCCCAAATCATAATAAAAGGCATCTTCATCGTTCCAGCACGATTCGTTCAAGGCCTCTTTTACCTCAGAATGGAACGAGTCGTAAAAAGCAATATCGCCATCTTCGCCGATTTCTTGTGCAATGAATTTCAACTGCCTTGAGACCATGGCCATCTGGGCGGTAAAATCGACCAATCGGCCCTCGTCGTTCCATACCCCTTGTAAGGTCTCAACATAGTCGGCGATGAACATATTCAATCGCTCTTCGGCCGTCGAGCCCCCCATTTTGCCCAGCTTTTCACCCAGCTCATGGTGGGTCATTCCATTGCCCTCATCGGTGGTCCACCCGCGTGGTGAGCGGGGAATATTGTCCATACCCATGCCCAGGGTATCGCCCCAAAACAGTTTATCATCACCCTGATAGCGATCGATGAGAAATTCAAAATTCTTTTTTAGTATCGGATAGGCATAGCGCAGCCGCTCCTTATCTTTTTTCACCCCATAGATCTCGGTCTCTGCCAATGCCAACAGGGGCGGATTGATAGATACCGGATGGTCTTTAGACCAGAGCGCTTCTCCATTTTTCCGGTACTCACGGCAGATGTACCCGTCGGCTTCCATCCGTTCATAGAAATTGTCCAAAGCTTGATAGACGGGCAGTTCATCGAGATGATATTTTGCAAAACAAACGATGAAGCACGAATCCCATAGAAAAATATTATCAGAAAAGGCCGCATCGACGAAGGGCTTCTTGAAGAATGGTTCGCCGTCGCCGCCACGAACTTTCTTCTTGGTGATTTCAAGCGCTTTGGCATACATTCGTTCACCCAGTTCAGGCGTGACCTCAAAGTCGCACGATACGGGCAAGGCCGAACCGGTTTCGGGCTGACCTTTACAAGCCGTTAGAACGGTTGCCGTGCCCAAAGCGCCCAAGCCCATGGCATGGGCAAAATCTCTTCTTTTCATCTATCGGTATATTTTTTTGTTTGTTTTGGAATCGTTCATCGTTTTAGACACCATGCTATGGCACCCATCAAATGCTTCTTGAAGTCTGGCTCATCAAACGATTCATCGGTATGGCCGCCCCCCGTATAGTAGGCCCTGCCGCCATCAAATTCATGGTACCAGGCAATGGGGTGGTGGTCGCCATTGGTGCCCCCTTCGTAACTGCCCTCATCTAAATTCATGAGCACGGTAACGTCGGGATTCAATTCTTTAAAATTGTACCATTCATCGCTGCGCACCCATTTATTTGACAGGTGTGCTGTTGATGAATGTGTCTTATCGAGCACCGCAATGGTCGCTTTTCGCACATTGGGGTCGTTCGGATGCCCATCGAAGTACCCGCCGACCAATTTACCGTACCAAGGCCAATCGTACTCGGTATCTGCCGCTGCGTGTATGCCCAAGAAACTTCCCCCACCCTTGATATAGCCTTCAAAAGCTTTTTGTTGGGCATCGTTCAACACGTTCATCGTCGTATTCAAAAAAACCACCAATTGGTAATTTTTCAGGTTTTCAGCACTGAAATCCTCATCCGATTCAGTACGCAGGGCGATGAAGTTGTTGCTGCGCCCAAGTTTACGAAGGGTCATGACCCCTTTTTCTATGCTTTGGTGCCTATACCCATCGGTCTTGGTAAAGACCAGCACCAGATCTGGTTTCTTGGGCCGCTCGACCGGTTCATCTTGTCCGTTTGAAACAAGGGGAACAAGAAAAAGCGATAAAACGAATAAAAAAAGTGTTTTCATCATCTGATGTTCTAGGTCGTTGAAGATAAATATTTTTTGGGCGTGGTACCATACTTTTTCTTGAACGAGGCGATAAAATGACTCGCCGTGCTATAGCCCACCCTGAGCCCCACTTCATTCACATTATACCGCCCGGTTTCCAACATTTTGCGGGCATACTCCATTTTATAGTCGAATAGAAACCCGTAAACGGAATCGCCGTAAATCTGTTTGAAACCCTCTTTCAGTTTTTTCAGGCTCAACCCGATTTCTTTTGAGAGTTCGGCCAAAGTGGGGGGTTCGGCCATACGTGTGATCATGATTTCCTTTGCCTGCCTGATACGTCGAACATTTTCTTCGTCTGCCAAAAAAGGGCACTGTTCAAGATCGGCATCCTCAACACGGTTGAAATAGAGCGAGAGCAGTTCATAGACCTTGCCC
>JANQOD010000077.1 GCA_028289745.1 Allomuricauda sp.
GAGAGAAAAGGTATCGGCATCCAATCCTAAAATCATATATACATAATATGAGATCACCCCCACCAAATTGGAGTCAAATGAATTGGGGTTATAGACCAAAGGCTCAAACTCTTGGTAAATGAAATTAAAGGCGTTGTCTTTGTAATTGAACACGGGGCTCTCATAGGAAGTGTTGAAAACGGGTCGGCTGGATTGTATCTGGATGTTTGCCTCGAACTGATCCGATTCATATCGTGTGACCGTGATGAATATTCGGGCACTGACCCGTTCGTTTTCTTTATAGACCCGGTCTGTCCATTTGGTTTTATTGATAAAATCGTTCAATGAACGCTCCAATGTCTTGAAGATCTGCTGATTGGTCTGTCCCACTTGGTCAGAGTTGACCGTAACCGCACAATCCAGTTCTTGCGCATTTACGAATTGAAGCGCAAAAACACCAAAAAAGAGCAATAGCTGCCTATACATTGATTCTAACGATGATTTCTTTCCAAATATCGGAAGCCACTTCAGACTTCGTCTTTACTTCAAACGGTTTAACCGTCAGATTCTTGTCCACGAAAGTAATTTTATTGGTGCCTTGGCCAAAACCGGCTCCGTCGTCATTCAAGGAATTCAATACAATGGCATCTAAATTCTTCCGCTGAAGTTTGCCCTTCGCATTCTCAAGCTCATTCTCTGTCTCTAAAGCAAAGCCCACTAGATATTGTTGTTTTTTCTTTTCGCCCATTGAGCGAAGAATATCTTTATTGCGCACCAAGGTGAGATCTAAATCGCCCTCTTCTTTCTTGATTTTTTGTTCAGAAACATGTTTTGGACGGTAATCTGCCACCGCCGCCGCCGCAATGGCAACATCGACATTTTTAAAATGTTCGTGTACTTCTCGGTACATCTCTTCTGCAGTGGTGACCCGAACTATTTTGATGTTCGAATGTTCAATAGACAAACCAGTGGGCCCAGTTACCAAAACAACCGTAGCGCCCAAATTGGCCGCTTTTTTGGCCAATTCAAAGCCCATGGTGCCCGAAGAGCGGTTGCCCAAGAACCGAACGGGATCAATGGGCTCGTGGGTCGGACCTGCGGTTATCAATACTCTTTTGTTGCTTAGCGGTAGCCCAGAGCGCAGAAAAGCTTCTAAAAACCGAACAATGGCCTCTGGTTCGGCCATACGGCCCTCACCAAAGAGCCCACTCGCCAACTCACCCGATTCTGCCGGAATCATTACATTGCCGAACGACTGCAATTTTTTGAATGTTTCCTTAGTCGATGGATGTTGGTACATATCCAGGTCCATGGCCGGAGCGAAGAATACAGGGCATTTGGCCGAAAGATAGGTCGCCAACAATAGGTTGTCACAAGTACCGTGGGCCATTTTAGACAAGGTGTTTGCAGTAGCTGGTGCAATAAGCATCAAATCGGCCCAAAGACCCAACTCGACATGATTGTTCCATGAAAGGCTTCCATCTTCCTCATTGATAAAATCCATCAACACAGGATGCTTGGAAAGCGTTGAAAGTGTCAAGGGTGAAACAAAAGAGCTGGCACTTTGGGTCATTGTAATCTTGACCGCTGCACCAGCTTTTATGAGTAATCTCGTAAGAAAGGTGGTCTTATAAGCGGCGATTCCTCCGGTAATGCCCAAGAGAATGTTTTTACCGCGCAACATACCTATTCTTCGTTATCTTCCTTTTCGGTATTTCGGTGGTATATCTTGTCTTCAAGCCATTCTTGAACGGCCAATGCATGGGGTTTGGGGAGCTTTTCGTAGAATTTTGAAACCTCTATCTGCTCTTTATTCTCAAAGACTTCCTCAAGACTATCGCTATACGTCGCGAATTCTTCAAGCTTTTCCAACAGTTCTTTTTTAATCTCAGAGTTTATCTGAATGGCCCTTTTAGATACTATTGAAATAGCCTCATAGATGTTGTCTGTTTTTTCATCGAACACGTTCTTATTATACGTAAGGGTCGTGACCGGTGCTTTGGTGTTTTTTAAATCGTTCATGGTTATTGATAAACTTATTATTTCGAAAAATCTTGCATCTCGCGCATTAGCTTTTTGTAAAGGGCATCAGCCTCTTTGCCGTACTTGGTTTCAGGATATGACCGTTTTAAAGCATTATAGGCAGCAACGGCTTCTTCTAACCGTTCTTTTTTCTTGATGGTAGTACTGTTCAATGCCAAATTCGTCGATGACTTCAATTTATAATAAAAAGCATCTTCGCGATAAATAGAACCGGGATTCTCGGTGATGAAGTTATCCAATGCCGTTATAGCTGAGATGAGCACGGTAAAATCAAACTCTCCCAATTTATCAAATTGCTTTGCAATCTCAAACTGTTTAAGTTCCTTTTTGGTAGTTAGTTCGGCCGCCATTTTATTGGCCTCATCAAAATATTCTGAATCGGGGTACGTATTGATAAATGCCTGCAATCTAGAAAGAGCCTTGTCGGTATCGGTTTGATCCAGCGAATATCGTGGTGAAAGTTCATAATAACTCTTGGCTCCCAAAAAAGAGGCCTGTTGCATTTTATCACTGTTCGGGTATGATTTCACAAAACGCTCGAATTGATAACCAGACAAGTAATAGTCGCCTATCTGAAAATATGAATCGGCAAAAAAGAACATCACTCTTTCGCCCTGCGGTTTGCCGGCATACTGAGGCGCGATTTGCTCAAAAAGGCGCGTAGCTCTTTTATAGTCTCCTTCATTGTACAACTTTTCGGCCATATCATATTTCTCCTTTATACTTTCATTCTTAAGCGCTTTTTGATATTCATTGCATGAAGAAAAGAGAAAAACAATCGCAACAAGCGGCAGCAATAACCTCATCCTGAAAAAAATATTTTGCAAAAATAGTGATAATGAATGGATATTAAAAATACCACCGTTATCAAAAGTATATTGAAAACCGTATGGTGCTAACTCTTTTAGCGAAGATTTAACGCAATCAAACTTCTACTTTTTGCGTGAACTCCAAAAATGCCTTGATTTTTTGTTTAAGATAGGGAGTAGCCTCGACCAAAGGTAATCTGACCTTTGCGGTCGAAAGCCTCAAAAGTTCAAAAATGGTCTTGATTCCAGCAGGATTTCCTTCCTCAAAAATCAATTGCATACCGTTCAACAGAGTATGGTGAACCTCATATGCCTCATCAGATTTGTTCTGAAGTGCCAAATCGACCATTTTTGAGAATTCTAACGGAAGCCCTTGGCCCAATACCGAAATGACCCCCGCCCCGCCGGCCAGAATTGTGGGCAAGGCCGTAAAATCATCTCCCGAAATCACCAAAAAATCTTCAGGCTTGCGCTTTATAATGGTGTTGATCTGTACCATATCGCCCGATGCTTCTTTGATGGCCACAATATTTCTGACATCGTGTGCAAGCCGCAAGGTGGTCTCTGGCAGCATATTGCTCCCCGTTCTTGAAGGCACATTATACAATATCACCGGCACGGGCGATGTCTTTGCAATTGTTTTAAAGTGTTGAAATATGCCTTCTTGGGTGGGTTTGTTATAATAGGGTGACACTGAAAGGATAGCTGAGAACTCAGCGAGATCGTAGGTCTGTAAATCGTCGATAACGGCCTGGGTATTGTTACCGCCCATACCAACTACCAAGGGTACACGCCCAGCATTGACCTTTACGATGGTCTGCATCACCCGTCGCCTTTCTTCAGGTGATAAAGTGACCGATTCGCCAGTAGTGCCCAAGGCCACCAAGTAATCGACCCCTCCCGAAAGGCAATGTTCCACAATGGCTCCTAAAGCCCTATGATCTACAGAAAAATCATTTTTGAACGGTGTTACCAAGGCAACCCCTGTACCCATCAACTGTTCCATCATTTCACTTCTTTCATTACTTTCAAATACTTGTGCAGTTCTGTTTTAAAGGCCTTGAAATCGTTAAAGGGCGTATGCAAGATCAAATCGTTCAGTTTTGTGTCCACTTCACCGAACCCGACCCTTAGCCGTGCAGGGGTCTTTACCGTCAACAATTTCATCATCAGGTTGTCATCGGTGTAATAATTGATCAGCAAATCATACTCCCTTCCCAAAAACTCTAAAACATAGCCATTTTCAATCTCCCCTTTCCAGCCCAGATCCTTGTCTGAAAACATGGGAATCGCATAGGGGGAGTTCTTGTCGTACTCACGTTTATACCCGATGACCTTGACAGCATTGGGCCTCAATGAGAGTTCATTGGTCAATTCATAAAAAACTTCTGCCCTGTTAAAACGATCAACATCGACAATACAGGCTATACGGGATATACCTTGGCCACGCGATACCGCTACAGCAGGGTTTTCAAGCTCTTCCTCCAGAAACTTCTGCCCAGATTTAACCTTAAATTTATCCCGAAAGGCCTTGAATACCATATATTTTTTCCATTTTTACAAATGTAAAGAATATACGAACATCTGGGTGTAAAGATAAGCTGAGTGAACATTTTAAAAATGAAACATTTTGTTATTTTTATAACAACTATATGTTTCACTTCCTGTAAAGAAAATCCTGTATCAATCCAACAAGTAAAGGGTAAACAGATTGCCATCAACCAATCGCTACAAGCTGTTGATTCAATTGAGAACACTATCGAGCCCTACCGAGACCGGTTGACTGCCGTAATGGACAGTGTGCTCACTTTTTCTCCGAATACATACACAAAGGAAGATGGTAAACTGAACACTTCGGCCGGCAATTTATTGGCCGATCTTATTTTGGTACAATCGAATAAAGTCTTCAAGATGCGTACTGGAAAAGAAGTTGATTTCGTGGTGCTTAACCACGGCGGCATACGTTCGATTATTTCAAAGGGCGATGTAACCGTTCGTAACGCCTTTGAAGTAATGCCCTTTGAAAACTACATCGCAGTGGTTGAAATACAGGGCCGGGCAGTCAGAAATCTAATATCGTTTTTGATTGAATCAAATCGGGCCCACCCCATTGCAGGTCTTCAAATTAAAATTGACGATGAAAAAAAATTGGTCGAAGTGACCATAAATGGAGCACCTTTCGATGAAAACCGAAAGTACTATGTGGCCACTTCAGATTATTTGGTGCAAGGGGGCGATAATATGGGGTTTTTCAAAAATGCGGATACGGCAATTGTGATCGATTATCTTGTTCGAAATGCCATGATCGACTATTTTGGAAAAGTGGATACCCTCAATGCCCAAGTCGATGATCGTTTTATACAGTTGAGATGAACAGACGAAACTTTTTATCAAGAACGGCAGCAGCTACGGCCTTCACCGGTTTGGGCGGGTTGGCACTGCATGGCTGTGGGCAGTTTGGGCAAAAGCACATCACCATTTTGCATACCAATGATGTACATAGCCATATTGATCCTTTTCCAAGTGACCATTCGCGCCATCCGAACCTGGGCGGTATTTCGAGACGTGCCGCCCTGGTCTCTAAAATTCGTGATGAGAACCCCAATACATTGCTTTTCGATGCCGGGGATATTTTTCAGGGAACGCCCTATTTTAACTTCTATGGGGGAGAATTGGAGTTCAAACTCATGAGCATGCTGAAATATGATGCGGCCACCATCGGAAACCATGATTTTGACAATGGTGTGGACGGACTTTTAGCGCAACTGCCCCATGCCAAATTTGAGCTGCTGTCGGCCAATTACGATTTCTCAAATACGGTATTGAACGGCTTTGTAAAACCCTATCAAACTTATGTTCGTGACAGAATCAAAATTGGGGTGTACGGACTCGGTATCAAACTCGATGGCCTTGTCACCAAGAAACTCTATAAAGAGACCAAATACCTCAATCCCTACGAAATTGCCTTAGACATCGAACGGAAACTGAAAGAAGAGGAAAACTGTGACCTTATCGTCTGCCTATCACATCTAGGGTACGATTATAAGGGCCACCCTGACCGGGCAGATGATGTGACCCTGGCATCAAAGACCAGGCACACCCATTTGATCATTGGGGGGCATACCCATACATTTCTTGACAAGCCCACGGTACGCAACAATAAAAATGGAAATCCGGTTTTGGTGAACCAGGTCGGTTGCTATGGCATCAATCTGGGTCGAATTGACTTTTATTTTGATGATGCCAAAGAAGTTGCTGCAGAAGGCATTAGTATTTCGGTCTAAAACTGTAACAATCGATTTTTGTCGTTGTCTTTTTAGGCAAACCATCAATCAAAAACACATGCAAACCCTAATCAAAATGGCGATGTTGCTTTTTTGCGGCATCGTCATTACTTTCACTGCTCGCGCACAATCAGAAACCGTTTTCAATGAGGTGCACTTTTATGAATCCCTAACTGCGGTCAAAGAAAAGATCGGCCCTGATGTGCTATCGCACATGGTGGTACAAATCGATAATCCTAGCTTTCCACTTGCCGAAAAAAGTGAATCACATTTGTTGTGCACCAATTTGAAGACCAAAAACGGAACCATTGCCCAAGTGGCATTCACCTTTGCCGATGACCGATTGCACTATATCGAGGCCAGGAGCAATGCCATTGCCACTTTGCTCGAACAAAGAAAAGATACGGCCGACAGCTATATGCATTATAAGGTGCATTTTAAAGATGGCTTTTTTGCTGATGTGGAGAAAGACATTGTTTGGCAATTGACCGATGAGGCCATGCACCCAAATTTGAATACTTGGGAAAACCCATATCTCTCTCAAGGCAAAGCCATTGAAGTGGCCTACACACCATCGGGAAAGGTTCCCGAATTTATCGAAATGGGTGGAGATTTGGAAAGCCTGCGCCCAAAGCTTGAAGCCAATAGCCATTTTATGCATGAGCAAAAACTCGATGGCTCTGACCCCAACGCGCAATTACAACTGAACTGTTTCGGGGTCGAATATGCAGGCTTCCCCAGAAAAATCGAGGCCCGTTTTGGCGATGGAAAATTGAACGTGGTCTGGATTTTGACAGGAAAAGGTGAAGAAGACCGCATTCGGCAGAAATTGATGGCCGAGTACGGCGAACCCATATTTGTCAACGAAGCATGGGAAATATTCAACGACTGGACCATCGCCCTACGAAAAGACAAACCCGAAGTGCTGCTGTTGACCAAAGAACTGGGGCAATTCTATAAGAAAGAATACTTCAAGCAATAACACCCGCACACCCCATTAGGCAATCTGTACACCCATTGTGACCAACTATACAAAAGTTGCGGTACCCACTACATGATAGTAATAAAAATTGTAAGAAAATTACTAGTTTCCTAGGTAATAGAAGCTCTCGACCATGGAAAAAGTACAGCTATTTTGGGACCCCAACGGAATTGAACTTGACCGGCTCGGTAAAAAATCAAAATCGGGCGACCCTGCCGATGGTGATACCCCGTACGTGCGCATGCCCATTCGCATGCTGGGCATCGATACCCCAGAGACCAGCTATCAAGGGGGTGAGGCTACGGGCAACAACAAACTGAATGAATTGAAAACACTGCTCGAAACAGGTAACTTTGACAACTGGATCAACCCTGCTTTCAAAGCCCACATTTTGCCACGATTGGTCAATGCGGGTACCCGACAGATCTCACAGGGGCAACAGGCCAAGGCGTTCTTTAAAAATTTGTTGGATACCCGCCTGGCAAAGCCCAATGGCACCAATCGCAGCCTCTTTGTATTGGCCGCCGACGAGCACTTTGACCACTATGGACGACTGTTGGCGTACATCGCCCCCAGTTTTACCACTACAGAGCTGGCCTCGGTGAGTTTTGACCAGCGAAAAACTTTCAACCTATTGTTGTTGGAGTCTGGCTGGGCCTCTAACATCATCATCTACCCCAACCTGCCCAAGAATTCCGATCTGCGATTAGCGCGAACGGCCGTCAAAAATGCGGTTGAAAACGATTTAGGTGCCTGGGCCGATCCCTTGGTGCTCACCGCCTATGAATACCGTATGTGCATTAAGCTCTACAATGCCTGCAAAAAGGCCAAGGCCAGCAACGGATTCTTTGTCAGGGAGTCTGATTGGGTGCAACGCTACTGCATCGACATGACGACCCTAAAAGTTTACAGTCCACAACAGTACCTACAAGTACAGCCTTATAACCGTTTGTTCATTTGGGGCAATGACATTCGAAAAGCCGTGGGTGAACTGAATTTGATTGCGGCAGAATAAGCCAAGCATTTTTATCAACCCCTGGTATGCCGATCATTTTTGATAGGAACAGTCCCATAATTATCCAGTACTTAAACGGTTAGCCCAAAACCGCCTCCACCAACATTTTCAGCTCTTCATCAAAACCCATAGTAGGAAAGGGCCTGCCCGCTTGGCGATACCAATAGCCCGCGTTCCATTCATCGCCCTCTTTGCGGTGCAGATAGGCATGTACCCATTTTGCCATGGGGTCGGTCAATTGATCTACCAAATGGTGGGCGGCATACCAATCGCCATTGGCATCATGCCAAAGAGCTTGCAATACAACAGGCCATGTATTGGATGGAACATTTAGATGCAACGTTTCTTGAAATTCGACAAAATCACTGGGCCGCTTCATCTTCGGTATATTGAGGCCAGGCGATATGGGCCAAAATGCCCCCACAGACCATAATCAGAAGATGTATTCCATTGCCAAGTTCTTCTGGCAATAACTGTCCCAACGCTACCAAAACAAAAGAAACGGCCACAAAAGCGAAAAAACCGGAGATTTCTTTGCGCTTGGTATATACTTTTCGGTTGTAGAATATTTTTGCGATAAGCCCTCCCAATAAAAAATTGAGCCAGATCAGGCCTGTTCGGTGGTCTTTGATGACTTTGCTAAACGTTGGAACGTTGTCATTGTTCAAACCCAAAATGACCAAAACAATATCGGTCACGATCATAAGCCCTAGAATAGAGGCAATTACAATCTTTGCGATTTTAATGGTCTTCGCGTTTTTTTTGATATCCAACTTCATGGTAAAACTGCTTCAGTGTAATTCATAGACCAGAACAAATGCCCATATAAAAGTCCAAGACCCAACAAAATGCTCAAAAACCATATCGGCACCGGTTTTTTCAATTTAAGAAGGTACGCAATACCAATACTCAAAATGGCCAGACCAAAAAGTATGAGAACGGGGTACATTGATTTTGACATCTGATATGAAGAATCTCCGGTGCCTAAAAATAAATGGCCCATTATGGCCCCCAGGGCGAAGGGAATAAAAAACAGTTTACCCTGTGATGCTTTCAGCAGAATGATATTCGATGTATCTTCTTTTACACCGTTCAGATTCAGAATGACCTCAATCACGACGTACGCAATCGCAAAAAAAATCATAATGCCGACGACAATTTCACGATATTCTTCAATCATTTCCATAAGAGTAAATTTACAACATTTGTAGGAACTCTTGTTCAGAAATAATGGGTACCCCCAAACCTTCGGCCTTTGTCTTTTTACTGGGGCCCATATTGGCCCCTGCCACCACATAGCTGGTCTTCGAAGAAATGGAAGAGGCGACCTTGCCCCCATTGTCTTCGATCAGTTTTTTGAGTTCGGTACGGCCAATGGTTTCAAAGACACCCGAAACCACGAAGGTCTTTCCTTTCAATAGATCGGATTGGTGCTGTAATTGTTCTTCAGAAAGTGAGAATTGCAATCCGTGGGCCTTTAATCGATTCACTATTTCAAGATTTGTCTGATTTTGAAAAAACTGTACTACACTTTGCGCGATTCGTTCCCCGATCTCATCAACAGCGGTCAGTTCTTCTTCTGACGCGGCCATGAGCGCATCGATGTTCTTGTAGGCCTTGGCCAGTTTCTTGGCAACGGTCTCCCCTACATAACGGATACCGAGTGCGAACAGCACGCGTTCAAAAGGGATTTTTTTCGATGCCCCTACCCCATTCACCAAATTCTCTGCCGATTTCTCGGCCATCCGCTCCAGCGGAATGATTTGGTCAACAGACAACGTATAGAGATCGGCATAGTTATCGATTAGTCTTTCTTTGAACAACAATTCGACAGTTTCACCGCCCAATCCTTCGATATCCATCGCCTTACGGGATATGAAATGTTGTATGCGCCCCGTAATCTGTGGTGGGCAACCCGTATCGTTCGGACAGAAATGTTGGGCTTCACCTTCTTTTCGAATCAGTTCGGTGCCACATTCAGGGCAATGTGTAATGTATCGGGTCGGTTTTAAACCAAGAGGTCTTTTGGTCAGGTCAACTGCAATGATCTTGGGTATGATCTCGCCCCCCTTTTCCACAAATACGGTATCCCCCTCTCGAATATCGAGTTTTGCGATTTGGTCGGCATTGTGCAATGAGGCCCGCTTCACCCTAGTGCCGGCCAAGAGCACAGGCTGCAAATTGGCGACGGGTGTGATGGCTCCCGTTCGACCTACCTGATAGGTAATCTCATTGAGAACGGTAGCTTCTTGCTCGGCCTTGAACTTATAGGCCATGGCCCATCGGGGCGCCTTGGCGGTATGGCCCAGCTCTTCTTGTTGTTGCAGGCTGTTTATCTTGATGACGACACCATCGGTTTCATACGGCAATTCATGGCGATGTACATCCCAATATTCCACAAATTTCAAGACCTCATCGGTGGTCTTGCACAATTGGGCCACGGGCGGCACTTTAAACCCCCAGGCCCGGGCTTTTTCCAAGACCTCAAATTGGGTTTTAAGACCCGACGTACCCACGATGCTGTACAAAAGACAATCTAACGGGCGTTGCGCGACCAAGGCGCTGTCTTGCAGTTTCAACGACCCTGAGGCCGTATTTCGTGGGTTCATATAAGGTT
>JANQOD010000078.1 GCA_028289745.1 Allomuricauda sp.
TTATAAGCACTTAAACGCTAAACGGATAAACATTTCTTATGTCTGACGATAAAAAAGTCATTTTCTCCATGGCTGGGGTCACGAAGACCTTCAAAACGGCCAACACCCCGGTATTAAAGAATATTTATCTCAGTTTTTTCTATGGTGCCAAAATCGGCATTTTAGGATTGAACGGATCCGGAAAATCGACCTTGCTCAAGATTATTTCCGGGGTTGATAAAAACCATCAGGGCGATGTGGTGTTTTCTCCCGGATATTCAGTTGGCCTACTAGAGCAAGAACCCCAACTAGACAACAATAAAACCGTATTGGAAATCGTCAAAGAAGGTGTTGCCGAAACCGTAGCGGTTTTGGATGAGTATAATAAAATCAACGATATGTTTGCGCTGCCCGAGGTCTATGAAGATGCTGATAAGATGCAGAAACTGATGGATAAGCAAGCAGCGTTGCAAGACAAGATCGATGCCTCGAATGCCTGGGAGTTGGACACCAAGCTTGAAATCGCCATGGACGCCCTGCGAACCCCCGAACCCGATAAAAAAATAGAAGTTCTTTCTGGGGGTGAGCGAAGACGGGTCGCTCTATGCCGACTGTTGCTCCGAGAACCCGATGTGCTGTTGCTCGATGAACCCACCAACCATTTAGATGCCGAATCGGTGCACTGGCTCGAGCACCATTTGGCACAGTACAAGGGCACTGTGATCGCCGTGACCCATGACCGTTATTTTCTGGACAATGTGGCAGGATGGATATTGGAGTTGGATAGGGGAGAAGGCATTCCCTGGAAAGGGAATTATTCAAGTTGGCTTGACCAAAAGGCCAAACGACTCGCACAAGAAGGCAAACAGGCCTCAAAACGGCAAAAAACACTGGAGCGTGAGTTGGAATGGGTACGTCAAGGGGCCAAAGGGCGACAGGCCAAACAAAAGGCACGCCTCAAAAATTATGATAGACTGCTGGGCCAAGACCAAAAACAAATGGAAGAGAAGTTGGAAATCTATATTCCCAATGGACCTCGGTTGGGCACTAATGTCATCGAAGCGAAAGGGGTCAGCAAGGCATATGGCGACAGACTGTTGTACGAAGATTTGAACTTCAATCTGCCACAGGCCGGCATTGTGGGCATTATTGGGCCCAATGGTGCTGGCAAGACCACTATTTTTAGAATGATCATGGGCGAGGAAAAACCCGATAAGGGAGAGTTCGTCGTTGGTGATACCGCAAAATTGGCGTATGTAGATCAAAGCCACTCCAATATCGATCCTGAAAAAACGATTTGGCAAAACTTTAGCGATGGTCAAGAACTCATCATGATGGGTGGCAAACAAGTGAATTCTAGGGCTTATTTGAGCCGTTTCAATTTTTCAGGTAGTGAGCAGAACAAAAAGGTGAGCGTTCTTTCGGGGGGTGAACGAAATCGCTTGCATTTGCCCATGTCCTTAAAAGAAGAAGGCAATGTATTGTTGCTTGATGAGCCGACCAATGATTTAGATGTCAATACACTACGGGCATTGGAAGAAGGTCTTGAGAACTTCGCGGGCTGTGCCGTTATCATCTCGCACGACCGGTGGTTTTTAGACAGGATCTGCACCCATATACTGGCTTTTGAAGGTGATTCACAAGTCTATTTCTTCGAGGGGTCGTTCTCTGACTATGAAGAGAACAAAAAGAAACGTTTGGGGGCCGATATCATGCCAAAACGTATCAAGTACAAAAAGTTGGTACGTTGACCACTGGCAATTTAAAAAAGCAAAAGCCAGTGATTTTCATATCACTGGCTTTTTTATGCGATTTTCAAGATCATTGCTTCAAGGGCATCTTGATGGTTTCCCGTATTTGATTTTTGTGGGAATGTTGCACATCAATACGAACTGTTTGGGTACCAATCTAATTGTATCACATCAATAGTTGGATCGCTAGCGTTTACCAGTCGTTTAAATTTATTGACATCGCTGACATTTGGCCGACCACGGTAGTGGTAGGGATACACTTTTTTGGGCTTGAATTCCAATACTGCATCGGCAGCACTTTCGACGGTCATTGTGTAGGGAAGGTTCATGCAGATCAAGGCAATGTCAATATTTTTGAGCCCTCTCATTTCGGGAATGTCTTCTGTATCTCCTGAAATGTAGACTCTTTTGCCGTTTCTATCGAGCACATAGCCATTGCCTCGCCCTTTTTGGTGAAATTTCAATGCTTCTTCCCTTAGATTGTACATGGGCACGGCTTCTACTTTTATACCATAACGTTCCCTTTCATCGCCATTGTCGAGCACATCGATCTGTGGCGTAAACGCTTCGGGCATTTTATCGGCTACGGCTTGTGGTACCATAATTTTGGCTTTCTGGGTGTCAAGTTCTTGTAGTGTTTCCACACTGAAATGATCACCATGTATATCGGTGATCAATATAAGGTCTGGCCTTTGAAAGTTTACAAAAGCTTCCCTGCCCCCTGTCGGATCGATAAAAATGGTAATATCGTTCCATTTCAAAACGGCCGTGGCATGTTCTATGGGGATGATCTGTATCTCTTTGGAAGATTCACCTACAGAAGATTCCTGTCCAAATACACTGAATGAAGTCAGAAAAACAAGCGAAAGACTTAACGGGCAGTATCTTTTTGTTTTCATGGGACTCAATTTGAATCCTTTAAAAATAGCGCTTGGCAGACATTACTTGCATTTTTTTAACAATTATTAAGTTTTAGATGATCCAAAATGAAATCCAATACGTAAATAAATCGAGCACAATGAAAAACGTTTAGTGTTCAGGGAAGAAATTAATTAAATCAAAAATCATGACTGAAACAAAAAACAACAATGGTCTGAAGGTAATCGCCGGTTTGCTCGGAGTTATTCTTTTGGGTACAATTATTTACAC
>JANQOD010000115.1 GCA_028289745.1 Allomuricauda sp.
AGGCAAGAAATACACAAGCTGAAAAAAAAGGAGAGCAGCCTGAAACAAGTTATCAATGAAGACAAAAACTATATCATTGGCAACTCAAAAGCATTGAACGGGGTATTGAACCTTACCAGAAAAGTGGCCAAAACCGATGTCAATGTGCTGATAACTGGCGAGAACGGCACTGGAAAAGAGCTGATAGCCAGAGAACTGCACAGAACCTCAAGGCGAAAAACAGAGGTTTTTATCGGGGTAGACATGGGATCTATTTCTGAAAGCCTTTTTGAAAGCGAATTGTTCGGTCATGTAAAGGGATCGTTTACCGATGCCAAAACAGATCGGGTCGGAAAATTTGAGGCTGCAAACAAGGGCACATTGTTTTTGGATGAAATCGGAAATCTTTCGCTTCAAACCCAGGCAAAATTACTTTCGGCCATACAAAACAAGACCATAGTAAAGGTAGGGTCAAATAGAGCGATTTCAGTTGACATACGCCTTATATGTGCGACCAACTGTAATCTTGAACAAATGGTGGTCGACGGACTTTTTCGGGAAGATTTACTGTATCGCATCAATACCATAAACATTGAAATACCGCCATTGCGAGACAGGGGTGAAGATGTTTTGATCCTGTCAGACTTCTATTTGAAGCGATTTGGGCATAAATACGACAAGCCCAGCCTTCGAATAAACAATGCGGCACAAGAGAAGTTGATGCAATATGTTTGGCCGGGCAATGTACGTGAACTGCGTCACGTCATTGAAAGAGCTGTCATTCTAAGCGAAGGAAACATTTTAAAACCTGAAGATTTTTTGCTCAGTTCAAAGAGCGCCACATCGTTTGAATTGGGGCCGACCACACTTGATGAGATGGAGAAACAAATGATCTCTAGGGCGTTAGAGCAACATGACGGCAACTATAGTGCGGCCGCAGAGCAATTAGGGGTCTCACGACAGACCCTTTACAATAAAATGAAGAAATTAAAGACTTAATGGCCAGCAGAAATTTTTACTTTCAGCTTATCGCTAGGGTCTTGCTCATGGCGTTGACGGCAATAGGTTTATCATTTGCCCTAGTAAGACAATATTATCTTTTGATAGGTGTCTTGGTATTATTTTTTGTCTTACAGACCTATTTTTTGATTGCATATATCAACAGTACGAATCGAAAAATCGCCTATTTCTTTGATGCGATAAAGAATGAGGATTTCACACTTCGGTTTCCTGAAAAGGTTTCC
Organism: Allomuricauda sp.; assembly: GCA_028289745.1. Taxonomy (GTDB): domain Bacteria; phylum Bacteroidota; class Bacteroidia; order Flavobacteriales; family Flavobacteriaceae; genus Flagellimonas_A. The sequence goes on from JANQOD010000115.1 coordinate 1,224, forward strand.
ATAAAATCATTTAAGGAATTGAACCAGAGTTTGAATAGGGTCAATGGCCTAATTCAAGAGGTACACTTACAATTGCAGATTCGTGAGCGGTACTACCAAGAGATAATGAGGCAGGCCAATATAGGCATCATGACCTTTAATAAGAAAGGACATATCCTTTTTTCAAATCCCACATTGGAAAACCTATTGAATTACAAACCGTTGAACCATATCAAACAACTCAATCAAATCGATGGTCGGTTATATGGAATCTTTGCGTCAATGGAACCTTTTGACAGAAAACTGGTGCAATTGACCAATGAACGCGAACAGATACAACTGGCACTCAAATCAACACCATTACAATTGGATGGACAAGATTTGCTCTTGGTTGTCGTGCAGGATATTCACAAGGAACTTGATGAAAAAGAGACCGATTCTTGGGTTCGTTTGATCAGGGTGTTGACCCATGAGATCATGAACACCATTACCCCCATTACCTCCATATCAGAATTTATCTTAAAGTATTTTGGAAATCACGGTCGTCTCGTATCTGCCGATGAGCTCAACGAAGACAAAATAAGAAATACGGTAAAAGGGTTGAAAGTGATCAGTCAGCAAGGCAATGACCTGATGGAGTTTGTGCAATCGTACCGTAGTTTTTTGAACGTACCCAAACCTGATCGGGCATTGGTAAGAGCCAAAAAACTTTTTGACAAGGTCGAGGTGCTGACCCAACGCAGCTCAAAAGACCTGGTTGAAATTTCATGGATTTCATCACCAGAAGATTTAGAGCTTTTCATTGATGAAAAGCAAATTACACAGGTGCTGGTGAATTTGGTCAAAAACGCCATCCATTCTTTGGAAGACTCAGAAAAGGGTAAAATACAGATCAAGGCGTTTGAAGATGAATCAGGAAAAAAGTACATTGAGGTCAGGGATGATGGCCCCGGGATTCCGCAAGAAATCATGGAAGATATTTTTGTGCCTTTTTTTACCACCAAAGACAAGGGTACGGGCATAGGGCTAAGCCTGTCAAAACAGATCATGCATCTTCACGGAGGCAACATAACGGTACATTCAGAGTTCGGCAACACTTCATTTTTGCTTTCCTTTTGAACGGGACCGCTCTTTTAAAAAGAGCTGCGGTCATTTAAATAAGATGGCCAAAGCCCCTATTGCTGTGACCACCAAAATAAAACGGCGGTAATGTTTTTCATTGATGCGTTTGACGACCCTTATGCCCAAAGCGAGGCCAATGATGATGGCCGGAAGCAATTTCAAATTGATGGCCAGTGTTTCGGGGGTGATGGTTTTCCAGACAAAAATGTGAAAGGGGAGCTTAAAAAAATTGGTGATAAAAAATAGCCATGCCGCAGTACCCACGAATTCGTTTTTTGGTAGACGTATGGCCAAAAAGAAAAGGTTGGTAAAGGTACCGGCAAGATTTCCGATCATGGTGCAGATACCGGCCACAATTCCAACCGAGCCTGCGAAGGTCCAATGCCGGGGCACGTTTTTTGATTTTCTATTTTCCCACCAAATCAAAATGACCAGGCTAAGCAATATCACGAGCGCCATACCAATTTTGAATTGTTTTTCGGGCAAATCCTTTCCCACGATGACCCCTATTAAAATGCCGAAGACCATCCAGGGCAAAAACTTCCACAAGTAATCCCAACGGGCATGGCGATTATAATAGATCACGGCAAAAATGTCACCGACCAAGAGCAAGGGCATCAATATTCCTGTAGATTCTTTTGCACCAAAGGCCAAGGCCAAAAGGGTCACATTAAAAATCGATAGCCCCTTTAGTCCCGATTTTGAAATGCCCAATAAAAAAATGGCGGTATAGGCCATTGCCCAACCCATAACAGAAACTTCGTTCATAAGATATCCGATGCTGTCTAGCTAATATTTAAGGCAAAAGTAGTTGTTAAAATACTATATTTGGCCTTACACCAACTACCTGACCATGGAACTCAGTACGTTAGATTATAGCTTTATCATTATTTTTTTCACGATTGTTTTAGGGATCGGAGTTTACGTTTCGAAAAAGTCGGGCAAGAACTCTTCTGAGTATTTTCTCTCGGGAAGGACCATGCCCTGGTGGCTTTTGGGCCTTTCGATGGTGGCGACGACCTTTTCGACCGACACGCCCAATCTGGTCACCGACTTGGTGCGCACCAACGGGGTATCTGGAAATTGGGGATGGTGGTGTTTCTTGCTCACCGGTATGTTGACCGTTTTTGTGTATGCCAAACTTTGGCGTAAATCAAACGTGAAGACCGACCTCGAGTTTTATGAGCTGCGCTATGGGGGAGCCCCTGCTAAGTTCTTGAGAAAGTTTCGCGCCGTCTATTTGGGCATCTTTTTTAATGTCATCACCATGTCGGCAGTCACTTTGGCGGCCATTAAAATAGGGGGCATAATGCTGGGTCTTGAACCTTGGGAAACCGTTGTAAGTGCCGGCCTTATAACAGTTGTGTTCAGCGCCTTGGGCGGATTCAAGGGTGTTGTTTATACAGATTTCCTATTGTTCTTTGTTGCCATGGCCGGTGCCATTGGTGCGGCATATTACTTGGTGAACATTCCTGAAGTGGGCGGCATACAGGCCATTATTGAAAGTGAAAATGTCAAGGATAAGCTCAATATTATACCGAATCTAAGCGATACCAAAGCGGTGATCACCATTTTGGTGATTCCGTTGGCGGTACAGTGGTGGAGCTCTTGGTACCCCGGGGGCGAACCGGGTGGAGGCGGATATATCGCCCAGCGGATGTTGGCCGCTAAAAATGAGAACCATGCCATAGGGGCCACTTTTTTCTTCAACATCATGCATTATGCACTTCGGCCCTGGCCATGGATTTTGGTGGCCCTGGCCTCATTGGTGGTGTATCCTGACATTGCTAGCATTTCTGAGGCCTTTCCAAATGTGCCGGCCGACAAACTGGGGCACGACCTGGCCTATTCGGCAATGCTCACCAAATTGCCCAGCGGCTTGTTGGGCGTGGTACTGGCCTCTTTGATCGCCGCTTACATGAGCACCATTTCTACCCAGTTGAACTGGGGATCCTCATATATGGTCTTCGATTTTTACAAGCAGCAGATCAATCCGGATGCCACTGAAAAACAAATGGTACGGGTCGGCAGGCTATCTACCGTTGTCTTGATGGTTTTGAGTGCCTTTTTGGCCTTGGCGATGCAGAATGCCATGGGTATTTTCAACCTGTTGTTATCGTTCGGGGCAGGTACAGGGTTGATTTTTATTCTTAGATGGTTCTGGTGGCGAATCAATGCCTGGAGTGAGATTACGGCCATGTTCTCTTCGGGTATTTTGGCCATTCTTCTTGAAACCACCTCGCTGAGACCGATGCTGTTCAGCCCTGAAACAGGAATTTTCCCCGATTGGGGCGAATTGCCCTTCATCATGGTGGTGACCTCTGTGATATGGTTGTCAGCTACCTTTTTGACACAGCCAGAATCAAAAGGGGTTCTGAAAGACTTCTATAGAAAGATACAACCAGGCGGCCCAGGCTGGGCAAAAGTGGTACAAGAAGCAGAAGCCGAGAATGATTCAGTGGTCAAGGGAAAAGAGAAATGGAGCGTACCCTCAGGTATCGTTGCCATGTTACTGGGGGTGGTGTTGGTGTATTCGACCATGTTCGCCACGGGCTATTGGATCTATGGTAGAACCACGGCCGCCATGGCACTGACGGGCGTAGCCCTTGTTTCGGGTTTCTTGTTGGTACGTGCATGGAACAAAATGAAAGATAACTTGTTGTAATGACCAAACTTCAAGACCGGATCATTTCCGTTGATATCTTTAGAGGGCTGACCATAGTGCTCATGATTTTGGTCAATACCCCGGGCACATGGTCTGCGGTATATGCCCCTTTTCTGCATGCCGAATGGCATGGGTACACTCCTACAGATTTGGTATTCCCATTCTTTTTGTTCATAGTGGGCACATCCATTGTGTTTGCCTACAAGAACAAGAGGCCCGCTAATGCGGCCACCTATAAAAAAATCACGGTCAGATCATTAAAACTTATCGGATTAGGGCTTTTCTTGGGGGCTTTTACCATCAGTTTTCCATTTATCAAAGAGTTTTCAGAAATACGGTTTCCTGGCGTGTTGCAGCGCATTGGGGTCGTATTCTTTTTTGCAGCGATACTTTTTTTGAATTTTAATTGGAAAACGTTGTTGGGCATCTGCATTTCCATCTTGGTCGGCTATTGGCTGTTGATGGCGTTCGTTCCTGTAGAAGGGATGCCTTCGACTTTTGATAGGGCCCCGAACAATTTGGCCAACTATCTTGACGTGCAGGTATTTGGTTCGCATAATTATAGGCAAGATTATGATCCTGAAGGATTGCTGAGTACCCTGCCCGCTATCTGCAGTTCGCTTTTAGGGATTTTCACAGGGTTGATCCTGACCTCAAAGCAAGCTGAAAAAGTCAAGATACTGTTTGGCCTTGGAGGTTCAATGCTCATAATCGGACATCTTTGGGATTTCATCTTTCCTATCAACAAGGCATTGTGGACAAGCAGCTTCGTTTTGGTCACTGCAGGCTGGGCGAACATTTTTTTGGCATTAATCTATTATCTTACCGATGTCAAAGGGCTTCGATTCGGAAGCATTTTTCGCTATGCCGGGGCCAATGCCATTGTCGTGTACTTCATGTCGAGCTTTGTCACCAAACTCTTCTATTCGATAAAGGTAAATGAAGACACCTCTTTACATGGGTGGTTGTTTGATACTCTTTACACGCATGAATTTATGTCGATGCAGCTATCATCATTACTATATGGGTTGACCATAGCGGCCTTTTATTGCCTATTGGCCTATGTAATGTATAAAAAAGGGATTTTTATAAAAGTATGATATGCTGATGTTTGTAAAAATCCTTTGACTTCCTACATCCAGCATCGACCTTCTTTCCAATCTTGAACAACAGAAACCGAAAACACCGAACATTCGGCATCTATGTCGCCATCAACCTTGCCACATATTTGCCAATG
>JANQOD010000120.1 GCA_028289745.1 Allomuricauda sp.
GTCATGAAATCAAAGAATCCCATAAGCGTTAATCAGGTTTATCGGCAAATGTAGCAAAATTAATGCTTAAAATGACGCGTGCCCGTCATGACCATGGCCATGCCATTTTGATTGCAATAATCAATGCTCAATTCGTCTTTTATCGAACCACCAGGTTGTATTACGGCAGTAATGCCCGCCTTATCTGCAATCTCTACACAGTCGGGAAATGGAAAAAATGCATCACTTGCCATTACCGCACCCTCGAGTTGAAAATCAAATGATCTTGCTTTGTGTATGGCCTGGTTCAATGCATCTATACGTGAGGTCTGTCCCGTGCCACTTGCACACAGTTGTTTGTTCTTGGCCAAGACGATGGTGTTGCTTTTGGTGTGCTTGCACAATTTCGAGGCAAAGATGAGGTCATCCAATTCTTGCGCGCTAGGGTTTTTGTCAGTGACGGTTTTTATATCATCAAGGGAATCTGTCTTGAAATCCTTGTCCTGCACCAATACCCCGTTGAGACAGGTTCTTGCCAATGTTTGGGGAAGCTCCACTTCTTTTTGTATGAGCAAGATGCGGTTCTTTTTCCCCTTGAGTATTTTCAAAGCTTCATCACTGTAGCTTGGGGCAATGACCACCTCACAAAACAATTTGTGTATTTCCTCGGCGGTGTCTTTGCCTATCTCGCGGTTACTGATTAAAATTCCCCCAAAAGCGGAAACGGGATCACCGGCCAATGCATCGACATAGGCCTGTCTGGTGGTATCTCGTGTGGCCAGGCCACAGGCATTGTTGTGTTTCAATATGGCAAAGGTGGGATCGTCGTTTTTAAATTCTCCCATCAGATTGACAGCGGCATCCACGTCCAATAGATTGTTGTAAGAAAGTTCTTTGCCGTGCAGTTTGTCGAACATGGTGTCAAAATCACCAAAGAAAAATCCCTTTTGGTGCGGATTCTCGCCATAGCGGAGCATTTTGCCCCGGGTCTCACTGATTTTCAATGCGGTCAGCTTTTGGTCTTTATTGAAATAGTTAAAAATGGCCGAATCGTAATGTGACGAAATGTTGAAGGCTTTGGCGGCAAAACGTTTTCGTTGTTCTAAGGTAGTGGTGCCATTTTTTTCAGAAATGATTTCTAGAAATTCGGCATAATCTTCCATAGATGACACACAGAAGACATCTTTATAGTTCTTGGCCGCCGCACGGATAAGCGAGATGCCCCCAATATCGATTTTTTCGATGATGTCTTGTTCAGAAGCACCGCTCGCTACCGTTTTTTCGAAGGGATAAAGATCTACGATGACAATATCTAATTGTGGAATGTCGAATTCTTCCATTTGTACCACATCGCCTTCATGGTCTTGTCGGTTCAAGATGCCCCCGAATACTTTTGGGTGCAGGGTCTTGACACGCCCGCCCAAAATGGAGGGATAGCTCGTGACATCCTCGACCGCGATGACCTCAATGCCAAAGTCTTTGATGAATTTCTCAGTGCCTCCGGTAGAGTACAGGGTAACGCCCAGTTCATCAAGTTTTTTTACAATAGGTTCGAGACCGTCTTTATGAAAAACGGAAATAAGGGCCGAAATGGCTTTTTTGTTGGTGTCCATGGTAATATGCTGCATGAAAATAAAGCACCAAATTTACCTTTTTTAGAGCGATGAATCGAAATGGATTATCAACAAAAAGGGGTAAGTTTTAAAGAATCTCGGCCACTTTTTGGTTCACCCATTCCAAAAAGCGTTCGTCTTCTTGGGTAAAAGGGTCGGGAGTGTTTGAATCGATATCTATTTGGCCGATATTCTCGCCGTTTTTGAACAGGGGCACCACAATCTCAGATTTAACGGTCAAACTGCAGGCGATATAATTGTCTTGGGCCGATACGTCAGGTACCACAAAATTTTCGTTGCTTACCGCTACTTGCCCACATATCCCTTTTCCAAAGGGAATGATGGTATGGTCGGTCGGTTCACCTGCATAAGGGCCTAATTTCAACTCGCGTCTGTCACCATTTTTGAAATAGAAGCCGACCCAGTCGTAGTAGGTAACACTATCGCGAAGCAAAGTGCAGATATCGCGCATTTTTTTGGTGGCATTGCCACCGTTATCGTTTATGATTTCAGTGATCGATTTACGAAGCGTATCAAACATATTGAATCGTAATAATGGAACTGTAAAAGTCGAGCAAATAGATAAAACTTACAACTTGCCGATTGCCAAAATTTGGTTAATGGGCTTGCGCTTTTATCGGTAAGAACCAATATTTTGTAAATTTGTCTTGTGAAATCGCTTGCACATAAGATTTTTGTCACGACAATGGCTCTCTTACTATTGTTGTCGACCGTTTCATGGACGGTCGATAAGCATCTTTGTATGGGCCGTGTGATGGACATTTCCTTTTTTGCCGAAGCCGAGGGCTGCGGCATGGAGATGGCCGACCAATTTTTTGATACTGAAAAAAATCATTGCTGCGACGACGAGACCTTTACCATCGAGGGGCAAGATGCTTTGAAATTGACATGGGACGACCTGCAATTGGAACAACAGGTATTTTTGGTCGCTTTTGCCCAGTCGTATTATCATCTGTTCACCTCCTTAGAGCAGCCACCTGTTCCTTTTACACAATACCCACCTCCCTTACTGGTGCAAGATTTGAATATTTTGCACGAGGTTTTCCTGATTTGATTGTACAAGACCCCTGTTGATTTACAGAAGTCGAAACTTCTTGTTCATGTACAATTAAATCGAATTCAAAATGAAAACATCAAAATGGCTTTTCGCCATATTTTTACTGAACGCCTTACTGCTATCGGCCCAAGAAAAGATTGAGGGCATGGTAATGGAGGCCAATGAAGAAAACAAGCATATTGGCCTTGCCGGTGCCAATGTGTACTGGTTGAATTCGCCTATCGGCACGATTACCGACCAAAAGGGCCTTTTTTCCATTCCCTATAGCAAACAATACAATAAACTGGTCATCAGCTATGTGGGCTTCAAAACAGATACACTGACCATAGATGAACCCAAAATGGTGCACCATTGGCTGAAGCCCTCAAACCAATTGGATGAGGTGGTGGTGCAAAAAGAGCGCGATGCGGTGCAGAAAGCCTATTTCTCTGCCCAGAACGTGGTTACGATCAACAGTGCAGAATTGTTGAAGGCAGCCTGTTGTAACCTTTCAGAAAGCTTTGAGACGAATCCGGCAATCGATGTGAACTTCAACGATGCGCTGACGGGTACCAAACAAATTCAGATGTTGGGCCTGACCAGTCCCTATCTTTTGATAACCCAAGAGAACATTCCGATGATCAGGGGAGCCTCCCAGACTTATGGATTGACCTTTACGCCTGGCACCTGGATAGAGAGCATTCAGATTACCAAAGGTGCGGGTAGTGTGGTCAATGGCTACGAGAGCATCTCTGGGCAGATCAATACAGAGCTGGTGAAACCCTTTACCGACATACCGATTTTTGTGAACGGTTATGCCAATCTAAACGGTAGGTTAGAACTGAATACACACCTCAACCATAAGCTTTCAGATAAATGGAGCACGGGCCTTTACCTTCATGGCAATCAGCGAACCGTAGAGATTGATATGAATGACGACGGATTTTTGGATGCACCGCTCTCAAATCAGATCAATGTTCAGAATCGATGGCAGTACCAAGATCCTGAGAAGGGATGGGTGAGTTTTTTGAACGTACGCTTCTTGAACGATGAAAAGCAGGTAGGCCAAGAGAATTTCAATGCTGATACAGATAGGTTTACTACGAATTCTTGGGGCAGCGAAATCAACACCAAGCGTTTTGATTCATCGGTGAAACTGGGCTACGTATTTCCAGAATTACCTTTTCAGAGCCTTGGCTTTCAAGCATCTTACAGTAATCATAGACAAGATTCATACTATGGTTTCAATGTGTATGATATTGACCATGAGAGCCTGTATTCGAACTTGATTTTCAACTCTATCATCAATAATACCAAACATAAGTTCAAAACCGGACTCAATCTCACATATGATGGGTATGATGAAGTGGTCAACGAGAATAATTTCTCACGGGTCGATAAATCTGCCGGGGTCTTTTTTGAATATAATTACGATGATTTGGAAAGGGTGAATTTGACCGCCGGTCTTCGTTTTGATACCCATAACCGTTTGGGCAATTTCTTTACCCCGAGATTTCACATACGCTACACCCCTTGGGAACGGGGAAGCCTGAGAGGGTCTTTCGGCCTTGGTCGAAGGGCGGCCAATATTTTTGCTGAGAATCAGCAACTGTTTGCCTCTTCAAGGGCCATTCAACTTTTTAGCAATGGGGGCAACATCTATGGTTTTGAGGCCGAGAAAGCCATAAACTTTGGCGTAAGTTTTTTACAGGGTTTCACACTTTTTGAAAGGCTCGGCAATTTTTCTGTGGATTTTTACCGAACCGATTTTGAGAATCAGGTAGTCGTCGACTGGGAAAATCCGAGGGAAATATCGTTCTATAATCTCGAAGGAGAGAGTTATGCCAATAGCCTTCAACTAGAGCTGAATTACGAATTGCTTCCGAAGCTAGAGTTGCGAACAGCTTACAAATACTATAATGTAAAAACCGATTATCAAACCGGATTGCTACAAAAACCCTTACAGGCCCAGAACCGATATTTTGCAAATTTGGGATACAATACCGAGGTCAGGGAAAATGGCGCTCAATGGCGTTTAGATTATACGTTGCATACTTTGGGCCGACAGCGGTTGCCGAATACCACATCAAATGCCGTAGAATTTCAACTTGGAGATTTTGCCAAGGGGTACAGTTTGATGAATGCCCAAGTGACCAGGGTTTTTTCGAAAAAGTTTGAAGTATATCTCGGGGGTGAGAATTTGACTAATTTTAGACAAGCAAATCCTGTTTTGGGCGCAGAAGACCCCTTTGGCCCTAATTTTGATACTACCATTGTATTTGCACCTATTTTAGGTCGAATGGTCTATGCAGGATTTAGATTTAAATCGTGAAAAACAAAAAATATTTGACATGAAAAACGGTATACTGATTTTGACTTTTTTAGTTGTTTCCCTTGCGGGATATGCCCAAGAGAAGAACAAGAAAATGACCTTTGAGGTCGATGGCAAGTGTGAGATGTGCAAAAATCGAATTGAAAAGGCCGCATTGGGTGTCGACGGAGTCAAATATGCCATTTGGGATATTCCGACCCACCAACTTTCTTTGGTGGTCGATGAACGAAAGACCAATGCCATGGAAATCAAGACGGCATTGGTAGCGGTCGGCCATGACACCAAAGAACTGAAGGCCACCCAAGAAGCGTATGACAAAATTCATCCATGCTGTAGATATCGTGAAGACAGTACTGATGATAGTGGCAAGCACCGGTGATGAAACATATCTATTCGGTTAAGGGAATGACCTGTGAAGGCTGTGCTTCATCTGTAAAAGAGAAGCTTTCAAAAGTAGATGGGGTGCAGTCGGTCGAGGTTGATTTAGAGAAGGCAGAGGCCGAAATCACCATGCGCGACCATGTGCCGATCCAGAAACTGAAGCATGCCCTTTCTGAAAAATATACGATTGATGAAAAGAAAGATCAGGCTGTTGAGATGCCCTTGCCCCAGAGAAAATCAAAGTTAAGGCAGCTTCAACCGCTATTCTTGATTTTTGCTTATCTGTTTGTGGCTTCTTTCTTGTTGAACTATAAG
>JANQOD010000158.1 GCA_028289745.1 Allomuricauda sp.
GCTGAATTGGAATCATATGGGGTGCTCAAATATCCAAAATACAAATCGGATTTTGAACGTCTGATGGACGATCTCGACGGGGCAAAGAGCCGTATCGGCCGATCGTTTATCAAAGAAGAGATTGGTCCAGAGGCCTATCAAGTGCTCCGTGACCTCAAACTAATGATGGACCAAGAGGGCATTCAGGCCCGCATGCCCTATACCCTGAACATACAATAAGAGCGGATGACGCCAAAAGACAAAAAGCTTGCGTTCTCCATCTACTTGTATCTTGGGGCACTCTTCATCACCTCATTGGTGGTCTCGAACCTCATTTTCCAAAAATTCTTTTATTGGCAGCCCTTTGGCGATGCCACTATCTTTGGGGCCCCGTTATTTGAGATATCCGTGGGTATTTTGCCCTATCCGATTACTTTTTTGATCACCGACCTTATTTCTGAGATCTATGGAAAGAAAAAGGCGAATCAGGTGGTCACGGCCGGTATTTTTGCCTCATTTTTCTCTATACTGATCATTTTTGTCGCCAATGAGGCCCCTGCGATCCCTTCCTCAGGGGTAGACGATAAGACGTTCACCAAAGTCTTTGCCCTGACCCCACTGGGCGTCTTGGCCTCGATGTTGGCCTATCTCTCGGCCCAATATATCGATATTTCGATCTATCACTTCTGGAAAAGGCTCACCAAGGGCAGATTGCTATGGTTGCGCAACAACTTTTCGACCTTTACCTCACAGTTCATAGACACTTTGACGGTGGTGGGCCTATTATGCGTCTTTGGCGTACTGCCGTGGGATAAATTCTATGGCCTCGTCATCAGCGGCTTTATTTTTAAGATAATTATAGCATTTCTTGATACCCCATTGCTGTATCTTTTCGTATATATGTTCAGAAAACGATTTAAGTTGAAAGTAGGGGAGGAGATTGCCTTGCATTGATTTCCCTAATTCTAAATATTGCCCAAATCCATGAAAAAGAAAATCTTACGCATTGCCGCGATAGTGTTGTTGCTGTTTGTCGGACTCTTGATCGCCGTTCCTTTTTTCTTGGAAGGAAAGATTGCCGATATCATCAAAAACAAGGTCAACCAAAATGTGAACGCCACACTCGATTTTGAGGAAGCCGATTTGAGCCTGATCGCCAGTTTTCCGAATGCTGAGGTTGAATTGAAGGGCATTTCACTGATCAACAAACAACCTTTTGAGGGCGATACCCTTTTTGCTTCAGAGCGCATAAGGCTTACGATGGCCATCAAAGAGCTGTTCAAGGGTGCCGATGAACCCATAGGGGTCAAGAGCTTGGTCATCGATGGGGCAAATTTGAACATCAAGGTCGATGCCGATGAAAATGCCAATTACGATATTGCCAAGGAAAGTGATGAAAATGGCGCCGTTTCAGAAAACGCATCCGACAATTTTACCTTTGACCTGCAATCGTACGCCATCAACAATTCGAAGATCGGTTATCAAGATGCCCTTTCAGGGCTGAAACTGGTCATTTCAGAAATGAACCATTCGGGTACGGGAGACCTCTCCCTAGAAAATTCAGAATTGCGCACCAATACCGAGGCAAAGGTGTTGTTTGAGATGGATAGCACCAATTATCTCAACAACCATAGTGTGGCCCTTGAAGCCCTTATAGGTATTGATTTAAAAGAGAACAAATACACTTTTTTAGAGAACAGGGCCTTGGTAAACCAATTACCGTTGGTTTTTGATGGATTTGTAAAGGTGAATGAAGACAACCAAGAAGTGGCCATCACATTTGAGACCCCTTCTTCCGATTTCAAAAACTTTTTGGCCGTGATTCCCGAAGCATATTCCAAAAACATCGAAAATGTACAGACCACGGGCAATTTTGAGGTAGATGGAAAGTTCGAAGGCATTGTGGATGAAAAGCACATTCCGAAGTTCACCATCAATATCAATGCAGAGAACGCCTCGTTCAAATATCCTGATTTGCCCAAATCGGTCAAAAACGTGTTCATCGATACCGAAGTGGCCAATCAAACGGGCATTGCCGAAGACACCTATGTTCACATCAAAAAACTATCTTTTCAAATTGATGGTGATAGGTTCGCTATGGTTTCCCATATTACCGACCTATTGGGCAATACCCGGATAAGCGCCGATTTGGATGGCAAAATCAATCTCGCCAATATTTCCGAGGCCTATCCAGTGCCTGAAGACTATAATCTCTCAGGCGTTTTGACGGCAGATGTATCCACGGCCTTCGATATGGCTTCGGTAGAACGGCACCAATATCAGAATACCAAGACCACGGGCACGATGGGCGTAAACCGATTTGAATACAACTCTCCTGAGTTGAAGCATCCGGTGACCATAAATACGGCCTCCATGACGTTTAACCCGCAGACTGTCACGTTAAATTCTTTTGAAGGAAAAACAGGCCGTACCGATTTCAACGCCAACGGTACCATCACCAATCTGTTGGGGTATCTGTTCAACAACGAGAACATCGAAGGCAATTTTAAGTTGAATTCAGACACCTTCGCTATTGATGACTTCACGGTAGGGGAAACGACTGAAGCGGGAGGTGGACAAGACTCTTCCCCTATTGAAGAAAGCGTGAAGATTCCCTCGTTTTTAGACTGTACCATTGATGCCACGGCCGATCAGGTAATCTATGACAACCTCAACCTGACCGAGGTTTCGGGCCAGTTGCTCATCAAAGACGAAACGGCCACCCTTCAAAATCTCACCTCATCTTTATTCGGGGGAAAGCTGAATCTGAACGGAAAAGTATCCACAAAACCAGAGGTGCCCGTTTTTGATATGGCCTTGGGCATCGACGATTTTAAGATTTCTGAGTCGTTTGCGTCTATGGAGCTTCTGAAGGTATTGGCCCCGATTGCCAAGGTGATTGAGGGTAGATTGAATTCTTCCATTGTGCTATCGGGTAACCTGAAAGACGATTTTACCCCTAATTTGGCTTCGTTGTCAGGTGATGTGCTGGCACAACTGTTTTCAACTGAACTGAACCCAAAAAATGCACCACTGCTGAGCAGCTTAGACAATAAATTGAACTTTTTGGATCTGAAAGAGCTAGATCTGAACGGACTCAAGACCTCACTATCGTTCAACAATGGAAAAGTGCAGGTAGAGCCCTTTGATTTGACCTATAAAGACATTGCGATCAAGGTGAACGGCAACCATACCTTTGACCAACAATTGCAATATTCCGCAACGTTGGATGTGCCCGCGAAGTATCTGGGGGCCGAGGTCAATAATTTGATTGCCCAAATCGACGACCAGGGGCTAGAAAATTTGACCATACCCGTTATCGCCACTATTGGGGGCAACTATACCCGCCCAAATGTAAGTACCGACCTGACCTCTGGGGTCAAAAAATTGACGGCACAATTGGTAGAGATCCAAAAACAGAAAATGGTCGATAAGGGCAAAGATGCCGCCAAAGATCTGATCGGGGGGCTTTTCGGAAACGATAAAGAAGATTCGACAAAAACAGATTCGACGGCAACCTCAAAAAAGGACATTCTGGGCAGAATCTTCAAGGAAGAACAAAAAGACAGTACCGCTGTGCAGACCGATTCGGTTTCGACAGAAGATGCGGCCAAAAAAGCGGCCAAAAATATTTTGGGCGGGCTGCTGGGCAAAAAGAAAAAGGATTCTGTGGAGTGATGATTTGGCCCAACCGTATCTTTTACGATTTAGGCTTTGATTTTATTGCGAGGGTCAGCACTTAGCTTTGTACGTACGCGCCAAACTGAAAATGCTAGCGGATTTTAAGAAGTAGGCGAGAACAGGCAATTACTTATAGCCATTGTTGTGAGGCTTTTTAATCGCCCTTTTTTTGCTCCCCATTAACACCAAGCATTATATTTCCTAATCCAGAAAGGATAAAAAATATGTTTATTAGCATCCACCATTGAAAACCACCACGATCAATATAGTAGTATATTGTAACTCCACTAAAGAATAAAGTTAAAATAATTCCGACTACTAATCTCTGAAGATCGGGAATTCGTACTATTGTGTCTGTTTCACTTGGTTTTCTATAAATGTCAGGGACTCGAGATTTAATGTGCTCAGAAATTCGATTTTGCTCTTCAATTAATCCAAGTTCTTTTACAATTTTGAGAATTTCTAAATCCGTTTTTAATCTTCTTCTTTTTTGAGGGTCAAATCCAATAATCTGATAAGTGAACCCCAATACAGCAATTAATACTGTAATTGCTTCTAATATTATCTCCCACGTATCTTTTTCCAGGTCCATTTTGTTCGTAAGATTCAATTATGTCTCACAATATAGGAATATAGATCATGGTTCATATTTGTTTTATATGTTCAGCTAGTTGATATCGATTCCTACATAATACCCCTCACTGCCCCGCACATTAAAGACCGTACTGTCTTCAAAGATGAGGTATTGCCCTTTGATGCCCTTTAGAACGCCTTGGTACGAAGGGTTTTTGTTCAAATTCAGGCTTTTTACCTTTTCAGGGTATTGCAGTACCGGAAACTCGATTTCGGTCTCAGTATCTGAATCGATAAAATACTCGGCCACTTCATCGGGCACATGGGCTTTCAACCTGTTGCGCCATTCGGCCAGATCCAGATCCTCGATATCGTTCTTCAACATCTTTTGCCAACTGGTCTTATCGCTTACATGCGCTTTCAGGGCCACTTCGGTAATGCCCGCCAAATAACGGTTGGGCACCTCTACGATTTCGATGGCCTCATGGGCCCCTTGATCGATCCAACGGGTGGGTACCTGTGATTTTCGGGTCACGCCCACCTTTACATTGCTCGAATTGGCCAAATACACCACATGGGGCTGCAACTGCATTCTTTTTTCGTAATCAAGGTCGCGATCCTCTTTATCTAAATGGGCCGTGCTGAGTTCGGGTTTCATGATCCAGTCGCCAGCGGCCGGGGTTTCATAAAAACACGTTTTGCAGAATCCCTGACGGTAGATGGGTCTATCTTCGCCGCAGTTCAGGCACTGAAATTTGATGAATTCGATCTTCAATGATTTGTCAAGGGCCTGGTTCATGTTCAAAAACTCATTTTCGAACTGTAGATAGTACTGAACCGGTGGGCCGATTTCGGTGTGCATTTTTCGTAAAACGCCTTCGTATAACATGGGTGATAAAATGAGAAGTTTCTTATTTTAGCAATTACCGCTTGTTCGGCTAAATATACCAAAAATGCCCATACCGTTGTTCAATTCAATCGCCTCTTGGCTGCTCAAAAAGCGCTACCACCAAATAGAGCTCTTTTTGAAATATCCTGATGAGGTGCAGAACGAGGTATTGCAACAATTGGTATCATTCGCCAAAGATACCGAACTGGGCAGGCAATACGGTTTTGAGTCAGTTGACAGCTATCAAGATTTTTCCGAAAGGGTGCCCATAGTGAATTATGAGGGCATTGCGAATACCATTGAGCGTACCCGACGAGGGGAACAAAATGTCTTTTGGCCGACACAGATCAAGTGGTTCGCCAAGAGTAGCGGTACGACGAACGCAAAAAGCAAGTTTATTCCCGTGAGTATCGAGGCACTTGAAGATTGCCACTACAAATCGGGCAAAGACCTGTTGTGCCTGTATTTGAACAACAACGAAAATTCACAGTTGTTCATTGGCAAGGGCCTCAGATTGGGCGGCAGTAAAGAGCTGTATGAAGACAACGGCACCTTTTTTGGTGATCTGTCGGCCATTCTCATCGATAATATGCCATTATGGGCCGAGTACAGTAGTACACCGAGCAACAGGGTTTCGCTGATGGGGGACTGGGAGTCAAAGTTGGGCGCCATAATTCAAGAAAGCGTGGCCGAAAATGTGACCAGCATGGCGGGTGTGCCTTCATGGATGTTGGTCTTGCTCAATGAGGTGATCAAAACAACCGGAAAAAACCATCTTTTTGAGATATGGCCCAATCTAGAGGTATATTTTCATGGAGGGGTCAGTTTTGCCCCATATAAAGAACAGTATAAGAAATTACTGCCCCGCAAGCATTTCAGGTATTATGAGATCTATAATGCCTCTGAGGGCTTTTTCGGGATCCAAGACCGCAACAATGCCGATGACTTGCTCTTGATGCTCGATTACGGTATTTTTTATGAATTCATTCCCATGGATCTATACGGAAAGGAAAACCAACGGGCCATGCCTATTTGGGAAGTCAAAACAGGAGTGAATTATGCTGTGGTCATTACCACCAATGCAGGTTTGTGGCGTTATAAGATTGGAGATACCGTACGCTTCACCTCTACGAGTCCGTACCGAATAAAGGTCACGGGCCGTACCAAGCACCATATCAACGCTTTCGGTGAAGAATTGATCATTGAAAATGCCGAGGAGGCACTGAGGCAGGTCTGTAGAAAGACAAACGCCCAAATAAAAGACTATACCGCTGCCCCGATTTTTATGAACGGAAGCGAAAAAGGGGGGCACGAATGGCTGATCGAATTTGGCAAGCCACCTGAAGATATTGATTACTTCACCGAGTTTTTAGACAATGCCCTGAAGTCACTGAATTCAGATTACGAGGCCAAACGGTACAACAACATGACGCTGGGCATGCCCAAGGTTCATGTGGCCCGAGAACATCTTTTTTACGAGTGGTTGAAATGTAACGATAAACTGGGCGGGCAGCATAAAATTCCTAGATTGTGCAATGACCGTGAATATATGGATGAATTATTGAAGTTGAACTCTACCTTAGTTTGAGTAATGGATTTTAAGTCCATCTTTAATCTGCTTTTGATAATCGGTGTTGTACACGGTGTCGTGTTCATTGGCATAAGCTTTTTTATCAGAAAAAAAGTTGAAAAAACCATCCTTTTCTTAAACCTTTTCATTCTATTTATCTCTTTGAACAATCTAAATGCATGGCTGATAGATAAGGGCTTTTTGGGAGATGGACCGTTGGCCACTTTTATGAGTGTGCCATGGTACGTACTGATTATGCCAATGTTCTACAGTTTTCTTTTGAACTATTTGGATATTGCCGATAAAAAGTGGACCTATTTAAGACTTTCAGTCGTTTTGTTTTTATCTTTTTTGATTGTGCGCCTTCTTATCATTGACAAGATAGAGGATGGAAGGTTACATAAATCGACCATAAGCATATATGGAACTTCTGAAGATATTGCAGCCTTTTTATTCTCTGTTTTTCTATATGTGAAATCATTTCAGATATTGACAAAATACCAGAAATTGTATGCCGATATTCTATCGTTTGACGACCTACGTTGGATCAAACAATTTTTGAGGTTTGGCGTATTCCTGTTCATTTTTTGGCTTACTGCCATTGTACTGAATTCGTTCACGAATTGGTCAAAAGCCCCTTATACATATTATCCGTTACGGCTAACCACCTCTATCTTGATTTATTGGGTGGGATATACTGCTTTCTACAGGTATGTAATCATGCAAGAACGATTATCATTGCGTAAGTCAGTAAAGAAAAAGAAGTCACTGAATGCACAATCTTTTGGATTTTTGAGAAAACAAAAAGCAAAAAAAGAGTTTAAAAAAGTGAATGATTATGTGCTTGCAAATAAGAGCCATCTTAATCCATTGCTCGGTCTAGAGAGTTTGGCGTCTGAATTGAAAATGGGGTCAAGCACACTGTCAAAATTGATCAATGAAAATTTTACAGGTAATTTTTCAGATTATATCAATTTGTTTCGTGTAGAAGAGGCTAAACGTATACTAAGCGATCCCGAATTCGAGAACTATACTATAGTGGCTCTTTGTTTAGAGTGCGGTTTTAACTCTAAATCAACATTTTATAAGGCTTTTAAGCAGCACACTGGTTTGACACCATCTGAATATAAAAAGGTGAAGAGTCAAAAAAAGAATATGTCCTAAATCTTATAATCTACTTTTTTTCGGACATCCAGATCTCTACATTGCTTAAATTCAGGGATATGAAAGCGAATGATATTTTTTTTCTTTCCCTAATATTTCTTCTTGCCAGTAATTGTAGCACTGAAGACGTGGTTGATCAAGATTCACTACCTCCTGTGACCATGACAGGAGCCAATACGTTTGGCTGTAAGGTTGGGAACAAAATTCTTGTCCCAAAAGATGGTGCCGGCACATTCAATGCTGAAGACAAGGGTATGATATTATGGAGCTCCCCAGTTTCTGGTGAATACCTTGAAATAGACGTTCAAGATTTCAAGACCGGTGTTGGCAGTGTTATAATACATATTGTCGATGAAAATACATTGGCAGAAGGGGTTTATGAAATTGGTCAAAGCAATTGCAGAAAAGGTGTTGATGCCCTTGATAACAACTCTATTTATTTCAAAACCTTTGATAGTGAAAAAAAAGAGTTCAAACACTACTGTTCTTTTGAGAAATCAGGAGAGATTGAAATTCTCAAATATGACGCATCGGAAAAGATCATTTCGGCGACCTTTCACGCAAAACTTAGAAATTCAAATGACCATGAGGATATATTGGAGCTGAAACAGGGAAGATTTGATATCAATTGGGAAACCCTTCCGTATTCGGAATTCAAATAACAACAACCAAAACCCCTTGATTATGAAAAAAAAACTATTACTCTTTGTTACCGTTTTTTCCTTTCTTTTTGCAAATGGACAAGAAATTCTAGGAGAACAAGATCAAATTGAAGATTTGATATTGAAAAATAAGATAGAGCTCGAAACGGGTATTGTCTATGATCGGGCTTTTCCGATTGCAGGTCTTACCACGTTCAATAGTACTGAAAATAAATCGAACAGGGCCCATTTCGAACAAGCGTTACATGAATTGTATATCGCTTCGAATCACCGAGAATTTATAGACAACAAGACCCTAAGAACACGGGTGGCAAAGTTCAAAGAATCAGATGCTTATATTCCCATAGCAGTATTGAGCGCAAGTTTTGAAACATTAAATTTTCAAAAAGTAAAACAATCTGAAAGACAGGCAAACATAAAATTGGATGCGAAACAAAAGGTACACCCACCTCAAAGAACAATCATCGTATCACCAATGGTCGATTATGTTTGGGGTTCAGATTTCGTAATCAAGTTTTCCGATGATTTGATTTTTGGAGGCGGAGGTTTGTCGATTAAAAATCTAGTGCTTGATATGAAAGATGGGGGCAAAAGAACCATTATCGAAGATGGCTATCTTATAAGTGAGACTTTTAAGGTGAGCTTTAAAGAAACGGGGTACAATACACTTAAGTTTTCGGGTTTCTTTAATGATGGAAGCCATTTTGAGACAGAAGGCGTATTTCACAACAAGGTCAAGAGCACGAATAAGTTTTCAAAAGCCATATCTCAAGGCTCAATAGAAAACGGTAAATCGGTATCTACCATTGCCTATAAGGGTTATGATGAATCGGTAGCCATAAAGGGTGAGATTGAGTATCGAATTTTTTTTAGGACCAATGGCAATAATAAGCTGGTGAAACCAGTGCTTATTCTTGATGGTTTTGACCCTGGTGATAGACGAAAATTCCAAGATTCAGATAGCCCTTTGCCGAATGATAGGCATAGATCAATGGAAGATCTTATGTTTTACCAAACAAGTAGTGGTCAGGTAAACCTGATTGATAAGTTAAGAAGCTTGGGGTACGATGTGGTCATGATTAACCATCCAACCTATTCCAGAAATGGGAAACAAATTGATGGAGGTGCCGATTACATAGAAAGGAATGCGATGAACTTGGTCACACTGATCGAGCGATTTAATGCTAGGTTAAGAAATAACGGCAGCAATGAAAAACTTAGCATCGTTGGCCCGAGTATGGGTGGGCAAATAAGTCGCTATGCCCTTGCCTACATGGAGAAGACGGGCAAAAATCACAATACCCGACTATGGATCAGTGTAGACAGCCCGCATTTGGGGGCCAATATTCCTTTGGGAATGCAATCTTTAATCTATCAATTAAGAGGGCTTTCACCAGCAGCGAGAGACTTTTGGGACAATCAATTGAAATCTGTAGCCGCAAAACAACAGCTTATTGAGCAGTTCGAA
>JANQOD010000166.1 GCA_028289745.1 Allomuricauda sp.
GAGGTGGCCACCTTGGTGCTCTTCGCCGTCACCTTTTTGGTGGTGCTCAAGAATGCGCTCAACTGGATCTATGGTACCGTGGCGATCGTGTTGTTGGCCATCTTGCTCATGTTGGGCATACGGTTGTACAAACATATCAGGGATAAAAATCAGAATGCCTGAAAGAGTTTGGGTACAGGGGTTGTGGCCAAGATCGGTTTCCCAATTTTTTTTGAATTGGGTACTTGAGGTTGAATCAGCGCCGGTTTTGGTTCGATTATTGCTATTTTCGAGTAAAGTTTAGGCCCTTGTTCAGTAGACAATCGTTACGGTCGCGAATCTTTGTCACCATGATCCTTTTGGTGGTGATCGCCTCTGTCTTGATCGCAGGGGTCACCATTTATCAGTACCGCGAGCAGTCGAGGGATTACCATGAAAACCGTTTAGAACGTAAAGAGGATCAAATCGTTCAAAGCATCAACTATACGTTGAAAGCGACCACCTATCCCGTTGATACCGAAAACCTGCGACATATCTTTAGAACAGAGATTTACAAAATCGCCGATGTACAAAATGTCAAGTTCAATATCTATGACCTGGAAGGCAATCTCATCAAAAGTTCGAAGCGCACCTTTGAACTCGATTCCATTTCCAATTGCCTGGATGCCGAAGTGCTGAACCAACTGCGTGATACCCCTGATAAACGTTACGTTGAGGAAAAATCTGCGGCGGGCGATAACTACCAGGCCTCTTACACCTACATCCTTGATCTGAAGTTCAAGCCCATAGGGATCATGAACCTGTCGTATTTCGAAGACAACTCCTTCAACAATATGGAGCTTCGTGAGTTTTTGATGCGCCTTGGGGGGGTTTATGTATTGATGTTATTGGCGGCCATCATACTTGCCTATTTCATCACCAAGTATATCACCCGTTCGTTGCAGACCATTTCAGATAAGCTTACCGAGACCGATCTTACCAAAAGAAACGAAAAGATATACATTGAAGATCCCACGGAAGAGATCTCATCGCTGATTGATTCGTACAATGACATGATCGATGAGCTTGAGCAGAGTGCGGCCAAATTGGCCCGTAGCGAACGAGAGCAGGCATGGCGTGAGATGGCCAAACAGGTGGCCCATGAGATCAAGAACCCGTTGACACCGATGCGGTTGAGTGTACAGAGTTTTGTACGAAAGTTCAATCCACATGACCCCAAGGCCGAGGAAAAGGTCAAAGAGTTTTCAAAGACCTTGGTACAGCAGATAGACACCATGAGCAATATCGCTTCGGCCTTTTCGAATTTTGCCGATATGCCCGCACAGCAGAAAGAGACCTTGAACGTGGTCAAGGTGGTGAAGTTGGCCTTGGACATCTTTCATGAGCCCTACATCCATTTCATTGCCGATGAAGAAATAATAGTGGCCAAGTTAGATCGCACCCAGTTGATTCGGGTGGTGACCAATTTGGTCAAGAACGCCATTCAGGCGATGGTCGATGTTGAAAACCCCAGAATTTTGGTCACCGTGGCCTCGACGGGAGACGAGGTAAAGATTTCGGTCGCCGATAACGGCATAGGGATCGCCGATGAATTCACCGAGAAAATATTTGAACCCAAGTTTACCACCAAGAGCAGTGGCATGGGCCTTGGCCTCGGTATGGTTAGGAATATTGTTGAAAACTATGGGGGCAGTATCAGCTTTATCTCCCAAGAAGGCAAGGGTACGGTGTTCACCGTGAAATTTCCGAAGGCATAGTTTGCTGTAGGCTATTGGATGCTCGGTGTTGAATGTTTACTTTTATGACCCACCATGCATCGTACATCTAACAGCAAGTGTAAATGGACTACCAAAACATCTATATCGAGGAAGAAGACCAGATTGCCGTCATCACCATAGACCGGCCCAAAAAGCTAAATGCGCTGAACAAGCGTACCATTGAAGAATTGCATACGGCTTTTAATGAACTTGATGAAGACACTGACATCAGGGCGATCATTGTGACCGGAAGCGGTGAAAAAGCCTTTGTGGCAGGGGCAGACATCGCTGAGTTTGCCGACTTTTCGGTAAAGCAGGGCCATGCCCTGGCCTCAAGCGGTCAAGAAAAGCTGTTCGATCTTGTCGAAAACCTCTCGACACCCGTTATCGCAGCGGTCAACGGTTTTGCACTGGGGGGTGGACTCGAGCTGGCGATGGCCGGTCATTTCAGGGTGGCCAGTTTCAACGCCAAAATGGGGCTTCCAGAAGTATCGCTGGGTTTGATTCCGGGGTATGGCGGTACCCAGCGTTTACCACGGTTGATCGGTAGGGGCCGTGCCATGGAAATGATCATGACCGCAGCGATGATCTCTGCTGACAAAGCCCTTGAATTTGGCCTGGTCAATTATGTGGTGTCACAAGAAGAACTATTGCCCCTATGTCGAAAACTGGCCGGCAAGATATCGAATAACTCCCCTTCGGCCATAAAACAGGCAATAAAAGCTGTAAATGCGGGTTATAGCTATGATACCGATGGCTATGCCCATGAGATCAAGGCTTTTGGGGAGTGCTTCGGCACCGACGACTTTAAAGAAGGCACCTCGGCCTTTTTAGAAAAACGAAAAGCCAATTTCAAGGGATCATAGCCGGGTTTTACCAAACCTGTGATTATGAAGCATGCGCTACTTCTGGCTTGTCTATTGTTCATTAGCTTGGGCCTATATGGGCAAGACGCAAAAAAAATGCCCGTTACCTACGATTTTGGTGAGAAATTGAACGATCGTTACCGTTATTCGAACCTAGTGGTCATCGAAGACGACGGCTCAGGGGGCTATATTTTGGTGAGAACCTATTTTCAAGGGCTTGTCTTAAAGCCCAAAGGGTATTTCATCGAGCATTACAACAGTGATCTCGAACTGGTTGCAGAGTACAATTACAAATTACGCGGACTGCAGTTTGTAGATGGGTTTTTCAAGAACGGAAGACTCAGCCTTCTCTTTTTGAACTACGATTTTGAACGTGAGCAATATGAATACTGGGTGCATACCAGCCCCATCGAATATTTTGATTTCAAGCCCACCAAGTTATTGTCCATTCAGTCGCCGCCCGTAAACGGCGCATTGGGAAAGAACTACTACAACCGCAATTTTTCAAAGGGTTTTACCACTACCGTATTGTTCAATCAAGACAAGTCGGGCTTTGTGATCAGCACCCATCACAAAAAAGGAAAATACAACAAGCACACCATACACCTGTATGATGATGACTTGAACAAAAGGGGAGAATTCGATTTTTCGTCTGAGATAGAAGAAAAGAACTACGCATTTGAGAATGTGGCCATGTCACAAGACTTGGGTGAGATCTATATCACGGGCAAGGCCTATTTCAAAAAGAAACGGTTTCGGATCGATGAGCGTAAGTTTCAATATGAAATGGTGCGCATCACCAAAAATGGAATCAAGACGCGGTCGTTTGATGATCCCGGTAAATATTCAGAGGCACTGTATCCTATCTTACATGATGGGCGGTTGCTTTGTGTCGGATTTTATGCGGATAGGAAGGACAATCGCTATAACGGACTTTCATATTTTGAGCTAAACGCGTATGATCTGGTGGTTAGATTAAAGAAGTACAGTCCGTTCACCCAACAGTTCATGGAAGACAAATTTGGGCGGGAAGATGACAAAGAGATCAAAAACCTGATTTTCAAAAATGTTGAGGTGACCGATGGGAATGAGATTCTTTTCAACGCCGAAGAGTATTTTGTCACCCACAGCATGCACCCCACTGGAGCAGGGCAGCGCATTAAGGTAGATCGCTACCACCATAACGATATTGTCAGTGCCAAGCTCACTGCCAACGGCGACATGATATGGGCACGCAACATCAACAAGACCGAGGTAACGCAGGGCGATGGGGCCTATGCTTCCTATTCGACCCATAACAAAGATGGCAAGACCTATTTCTTCATCTGTACATCAGCAAACAATCCACAATTGATCAACGGAGAACGATTGATATTCAAACAGGGGTTGAGCAGTAACCGCAATGTGTTCTTGATTTCTTTGGATGAAAACGGAAAGATGGACTATGAGCGCATCATCGATGCCCAAGAGGCACGATTGCCCTTGATGGTCTCAAAGCCATTGAAAGATGAAGACGATGATGAACTGCTTTTTTACGCAAAACGGGGCAATAAAAAGCAGCTGGTGAAAGTCGCCTTTAAAGAATGACCTATGTTTGGCAAGCGAATACTGGTGGTTTGCGCTTTGGCCTCAGCCGTTTTGTTGGGGGTAAGATGCGACGATTCAGATGATTCACAAAACAATTTCGTTACGGGCAACTGGCGGATCATGTCGGTAAGCTTGTCGGGGCAGTCAACTGGCCTTCAGACCCCCGATGCCGAGATCATCTCTATTTCATTTCAAAACAGTGAGCGTTATTCGGGCACGACTTCGGCCAATACTTTTGGGGGCAATTATGAATTGACGGGCGGTATCTTGACCTTGACCTCCTTTACCACTACCGAGGTGGCCGACACCCCCTTTGCAGGGGCATTCTACGAAGCCATTTCAGCGGCCATAGTGCCCAATACTACCTATGCCGAATTTGATTTTTCGGTAGCCGCCGACACCTTGATGTTAAACTTTTCTGATTCAGGGGTCATGAGACTGCAAAGACAATGATTCACGTTAGGAAATATTCCATAAATTTGGAATAAATCCAATATATGTCTTTAGAAGAATACCTCAAAGGTCGTGGCGCACAAAAAAATGTGCACAATCGCTTTTTGCAGCATGTTTATGAGCTAAGGGATGATTTCTTGGAGTTCTGTCGCATCGAGGATGAGGAAGTTGACCACAACAAAACGGCCTATATTCCTATATTTCCGAAGACCATTGTGAACAAAGTGACGAGTCCTGATGTTGGCATGGAGTATTCCATGAATCCCTATCAGGGCTGTGAGCATGGGTGTATCTACTGCTACGCCAGAAATACCCACGAATTTTGGGGGTATAGCGCAGGCTTGGATTTTGAGCGAAAGATTCTGGTCAAAAAGGCGGCACCCCAACTACTGGAAGAGAAGTTAAGGAACAAGCGGTGGAAAGCGGCCACCATCATCATGTCGGGCAACACCGATTGCTATCAACCGGCCGAGAAGAAGTTTGAGATCACCAGAAGGTGTTTGGAGGTTTTCTTGAAATACCGGCACCCTGTGGGGATCATCACCAAGAACGCATTGATTTTGCGGGATCTTGATGTTTTGAAACAATTGAACGAACATCGACTGGTAGCGGTAAATGTTTCCATCACCTCTTTGTCAGAAAAGACCAGAAGGCTGTTGGAACCGCGAACGGCCACCATCAAAAGGCGATTGCAGACCGTTAAGATACTGTCTGAAAACGGCATTCCCGTAAACGCCATGTTGGCCCCCATGATACCGGGGATCAATAGTCATGAGCTATTGAAATTGGCCGAGACGGTTGCTGACCATGGAGCAAGTTCATTTGGTTTCACCGTGGTGCGATTGAATGGTGCCATCGGCCAAATCTTTACCGATTGGATCAAAAAGGCCCTGCCCGATCGTGCCGAAAAAGTGCTGCACCTTATTCAAGATTGTCATGGGGGCAGTATCAACGACAGCCGTTTTGGTATTCGCAGTCGGGGTGAGGGCAAAGTGGCCGAACAGGTACATGAAATGGCCCGGTTGGCGAGGCAACGGTATTTTGCCGACAAGACATTCCCCAAGTTACGCACCGATTTGCACGAGCAGTACAAGTCGGGCCAGATGAAATTGTTCTGATGATCGGCTAGGCCATGGTAGCTAAAATGGACTTGATATCATCTTCTGTACTATGCGGATTGATAAAACAGAAACGGGCCACGGTTTCATATTCATCCCCTGTTTTCCATTGGGTAGGGGCCACAAGGGCAAATCCTTTCCGGTGGTTTTCATAGGTCCAGTTTTTATAGGTTTCGGGCGACCATCCCTTTCTTCTGAACAGCACGCACGATAGACTGGGTTCGCGAACCAATTCGACATGGGGCTGTGCTTCGATGAGCTTGCCCGCCAAATTGGCCAGTTCAATACCTCTTTCTACGGCCCATTCGTATTTATCGGTGCCGTGCATGGCCAATGAAAACCATAAGGGCATACCCCTCAATCTTCGGGTAAGCTGTATTTGATAATTGGCAGGGCTGAAGCCGCGTGCACCCTCATCCTTGAAGATATCCAAATAAGAGCCCTCTTGCGAATGGGCCTCCCTTGCCAATTCAGGATTCTTATAGATGATGGCACCACAGTCATAGGGCGAGAACATCCATTTATGCGGATCGATGGTGATGCTGTCTGCTTTTTCGATTCCTTTGAACAAAGGCCTTGTCGAGTCGGCCACCAATGCACCTCCGCCGTAGGCGGCATCGACATGAAACCAAAGGTGCTCTTTCTGGCACAGATCGGCAATGCCCTCAAGATCGTCTATGATACCGGCATTGGTGGTGCCCCCCGTGGCGACCACGGCAAAGAGTCGATTTCGTTGTTCGGGATCCAACGTGGCCATTTTTTGGTGCAACATGGCAGCGGTCATCAAATCTTCAGTATCGACTGTAAGTACATCGGCATCGATGACCTTGGCCATGGTCTTGACCGATGAGTGTGCCCCGATCGAGGTAATGATAAGCCCCTTTTTATTTTGGTTCTCGCGAATCTTTCGCCAATGTTCACGAGCGGTGACCATGGCCGATAGATTTGCGGCCGTACCGCCACTGGTAAAGACGCCAAAGGCAGGTTCGGGCATGCCCGTCAATGACACCAGCCATTTCATGGCCTCGTTCTCGCAGAAAATGCCCCCGGCACCCTCCATCCAATAGGCTCCATGAATGCTTGAGGCCGAGGTGACCAGATCGAACATGATGGCCGCCCTGGTCGGTGCAGCGGGCACAAAGGCCAAATGCCTCGGATGATCGATGGGTACCGTGGCCTTTACCAAAACATCGCGAAAGAGCTGAAATGCTTTTTCACCACCGATCCCCTCAGGGGTAATGGTATCGCCCACTAGTTGTTTCAGTTCCTCTTCTTTTTTTGGACAGCCAAGCTCGGGTGAAAGATTGGTGATGCGGTTGATGACATATTTCATAATGTCTAAGGTCATTTCGACCAGTTCGATATCTATTTGGTGCATTGACAGATTGTTTGTGTGCAAAGATACCGTCTGAAGGCAGGCGATTATATGACATTTGAACGATTCTTTTGAATAAATTTATAGCGATTGTCCAATGTCGCGTATCGTTTTCGTCATCTAGATGAAAACAAAGTACAAATCAGTCCACTTTGATGGGCACAAAACCGAAACCGATGAGTAATTTTTTGTATTTATTTAGGGGAGGAGACCCCGAATGGAGAAACCAACCGCCAGAAGTCGTGCAGGCCCATATGCAAAAATGGGGCGTTTGGATGGGCGGACTCAAAGAACAGGGAAAATTGGTCGATGGGCTGCCACTGGCCGAAACGGGCAAGGTCGTTGAAAAGGCGGGTGAGGTGATCACCGATGGCCCTTTTGCCGAAGGTGCAGAAGTGGTAGGAGGGTATTTGATCGTTACCGCCGAAAGTCTTGATGAGGCTGTAGAGATATCTAAAGGGTGTCCGATTTTTGAGAACAAGGGCAATGTGGAGGTTCGTGAGATTTTGTCAATGGACATGTAAAAAGAACAATAGTTTGGAATAAAGTCCGGTGCCAGCATCGGACTTTATATTTTTATACATGCGATCAACAGAAAACGGAGTGCTTGTTGAACACGTGTTCAGGCATGAATACGGTAAGATGGTCTCATATCTGGTAAACAAGTTCGGGCCGTCTTACCTCGAAAGTATTGAAGATGCCGTACAAGAGGCCCTGATCAAGGCCATGCAGGTATGGGGCTACAAAGAACCGCCACAGAACCCTGCGGCTTGGTTGTTGAAGGTTGCGCACAACCAGCTGATCGATCGATTGCGAAGAGATAAAAAGATGGTGCAATCTGGCGATGCCCCCCTTCTTGATACAAGCGAATTTGAGCCCGGGGAGATCCATTTAGATGACACCATCAACGACAGTCAGTTGAAGATGATTTTTGCCTGTTGCCACCCTTCGCTATCCACAGAACACCAGATTATCTTGAGTTTAAAGCTGATCGGGGGTTTTGGCAATGTCGAACTGGCCAAAGCCCTGCTCAAAAAAGAAGCTGCTGTCGCCAAATCATACACCCGGGCCAAAAAAAAGTTCAAAGAGAAAGTGCCATGGCTTCAAGTACCCGTTGAAATGGGCCTTCAATCGCGTCTGTTCGGTGTACTTCGGGTCATTTACCTGCTCTTTACCGAAGGGTATTCGGTGACTGCGGGC
>JANQOD010000169.1 GCA_028289745.1 Allomuricauda sp.
ACAATCTCATTGACTAGGTCGCTCATTATTCATTGGTTAAGCGAAGAAAAGGTATCCATTTTTCTTTATAAATAGTACTACTTTTGCCAAAATTTTAGTTCATGGGAGGGATTGTCGCCATTGTAGGAAGGCCCAATGTAGGCAAGTCGACTTTTTTCAACCGACTTATAAAACGCCGTGATGCTATTGTCGATGAGATCAGTGGCGTGACCCGCGACCGTCATTATGGCAAGAGTGATTGGAACGGAAAGGAATTCTCGGTCATTGATACCGGCGGATACGTGGTCGGTAGCGATGATATCTTTGAACAAGAAATCGACAAGCAGGTCGAATTGGCAATTGATGAGGCCGATGCCATCCTATTCATGGTCGATGTCGAGTCAGGCGTTACGGGTATGGACGAAGACGTTGCCAAACTTCTTCGAAAGGTCGATAAGCCAGTCTTTTTGGTGGTAAACAAAGTTGACAACACGAAACGTGTAACCGATGCCGTCGAATTTTATGCGCTGGGCCTAGGGGAGTATTACATCGTTTCAAGCATCAATGGCAGTGGCACCGGCGAGTTATTGGATGCGCTTGTAGAAGTGCTTCCCGACAACGATGAAGAAGAAAACGAATTACCAAGATTTGCCGTTGTAGGTCGGCCAAATGCAGGAAAGTCTTCGTTTATCAATGCCCTGATCGGTGAAGAACGTTATATCGTTACCGACATTGCGGGCACCACCCGTGATAGCATTGACACGAAGTACAATCGCTTCGGATTCGAGTTCAATTTGGTCGATACGGCGGGTATCCGTAAAAAGGCAAAGGTCAAGGAAGATCTAGAGTTCTATTCTGTGATGCGCTCTATCCGTTCCATAGAACATTGCGATGTCTGTCTATTGCTTCTCGATGCCACTCGGGGCTTTGACGGTCAAGTGCAGAACATATTTTGGTTGGCACAGCGAAACAACAAGGGTATTGTCATTTTGGTCAACAAGTGGGACCTGGTAGAGAAAGAAACCAATTCGGTCAAAGAATACACCCAGAAAATCAAGAAGCAATTAGAACCCTTTGTCGATGTGCCCATTCTCTTTATTTCAGTTTTGAACAAACAACGCATCTTCAAAGCCATCGAAACGGCGGTGGAAGTCTATAAGAATCGAAGTAAAAAAATAAAGACAAGGGTACTCAATGATGTCATGCTTCCCATTATTGAAAAGAAACCACCACCCGCTTATAAGGGCAAATATGTAAAGATCAAGTTCTGCACGCAATTACCGACCCCATACCCGCAATTTGCGTTCTTCTGTAATTTGCCACAATATGTGCGAGATCCCTACAAACGGTTTTTAGAGAACAAACTCCGTGAACACTTTGACTTTACCGGTGTGCCCATCACTATTTTTATGCGCAAGAAGTAGAACTTTGTCATTGCTTTGATGATTCGGCCCAAACGACACGAATTGCCAATATCGAACTATTTCATTCTCCGTTTGCTCAAAGGCTGTCATTGAGCAAGAGGCCATTCTTATTCTTCAGTTGGCAACACTACACCTGATTTTCCCAACAAGCAGAGTGCATTTTGTCGAAAAAACAGTCAATCACATACATTGAAAGAAAAATCTTACGTTTATACAAAAATGTAATAGTAATCTTACTTTTATGAAATCTTATCAGAGAATACTTTTTAGCGCTGAAGAAGCCGGTCAATTAGAGATTTCCTTTACACCAAATGTCTTTTTTATGTTCGTTTCGCCGAATTTCCCAAAACCGGAATCTGTGGTTGAACGGCTAAAAAATGCATACCCCGAAGCATACTTTATCGGTTGTTCTACGGCGGGCGAGATTGTGGGCAATCGTCTAGTTGACGGATCGACGGTACTTACCGCAGTTCAATTTGAAAAAAGTAGATTGGCACAGACCTGCGCCGTTTTAGATGAACATGGTATGGACAGTTTTAGAGTGGGCAAGTATTTAAGCGACCAGCTGAATGCCGCTGATTTAAAACATATGTTCGTTTTAAGCGATGGACTTTTCATCAATGGTGCCGAGCTTGTTGCGGGCCTTACGAGCGGGATGGATTCTTCAATTGGTATTACGGGTGGTTTGGCGGCAGATGGCCAAGATTTTGAAAATACTTTTGTAATAAGCAATAGCGGGGTTCATAGTAAAAAAGTAGTGGCCTTGGGCATATATGGTGATGCTTTGAAGGTCGGTTTTGGCTCGAAAGGGGGTTGGGACAGTTTTGGCCTTGAACGGTTGGTGACAAAATCCGAGAAAAATGTTCTTTACGAACTCGATGGTGAACCCGCCCTTGATCTATACAAATCATTTTTGGGCGATAAGGCTTCAGAATTGCCAAGTTCAGGACTTTTGTTCCCCTTGAGCCTTCGTGATAAAAATAATCAAGAACCCGTTGTGCGAACTATTTTGGGCATTGATGAAAAGACAAAAAGTTTGACATTTGCGGGCAATATTCCCGAAGGGTCGTATGTGCGTCTAATGAAAGCAAATATTGACCGTTTGATCAACGGTGCTGGTCAATCGGCTTCGTTGATCAGTGAAAGCCATAATGAAGATACACAAATAGCTTTTTTGATCAGCTGCATTGGAAGAAGGCTTGTGCTTAAGCAATTTGTCGAAGAAGAACTTGAGGCAGTATCGGAAATATTAGGTGAAAATGTGCTCTATACAGGATTTTACTCTTATGGGGAAATAGCCCCTTTCAACAGTTTTTCGCCCTGCACCTTGCACAATCAAACAATGACCATTACGACTTTTTCCGAGTAGTACAAATGCATCGATTATTGAAACGACAGCTTGATAAGGCCGGGTTTGGTTCTGGCCAGCTTGAAGAAATGGATTCATTTCTTCAACAGATCAGCAGTGCATACCACTCTTTTGAACAAGACTATTCTCATCTTGAGCATGTGCTGGAGCAAAATTCAAAAGAGTTGTTTGCGGCCAACCAAAGCCTAAAGAACAAGGTAAAAAGCGTTGAGGGCAAACTGACAAAGGTGGCCACGAACATTAAGGATATCATTTTTGAAATGGATATTGAAGGCAGATGGACCTACTTGAATTCTGCTTGGGAAAGAATTTCTGGCTACACAATTGAAGAATCATTGGGCGATAAGTATTATCACTATCTGCCAAAAGAGGTGACCGAGCCCTTTAGAAAAAAGGTCATGTCATCGGCGGGGGGCATCAAATTGCACCGAGCGAGTTTTCAGTATATGAAGCCCTGTGGCAAATCTATATGGTTAGATGTGTCCATAAAGCCGATAATCGGTCATGAAAATCATATAGAAGGCTTCATTGGCAGCATTTCAGATATCACTGAACTCAAGAATGCCGAAAAAAAATTGATTCAGGCAAATAAGGCAAAAGATCAGTTCTTGTCCGTCATGTCGCATGAAATACGAACACCCTTAAATGCAGTTATAGGGGTAAGTAATTTGCTTTTGATGGAAGACCCCAAAGAGAGCCAGTTAGACAACCTCGATGTGCTGCGGTTCTCATCAAAGCACTTGCTGGCACTGATCAACGATATACTTGACTACAATAAGATCATATCTGGTTCATTGGTCTTGGAGCAAGATAAATTCAGTCTACAGGAAACATTGAACGCCCAACGTCAGATGTTTGCCCAAAGAGCCTCTTCAAAGAGACTCAATTTTGAGGTGAACCTTGATAAAAATGTCCCGAAGAAAGTTGTTGGTGACACCCATAGATTAAGCCAGATATTGACCAATCTATTGGGCAATTCCATAAAGTTCACCGAGAAAGGCCATGTGAAGTTGAATGTGTCTTTGAACAAAGAAAAAGATGATCACCACTATATCGAGTTCAGGGTCACTGACACGGGTATAGGTATTGCCGAAGATAAACTGAAAACTATTTTCGAACCCTTTGCCCAAGCGAACTCCAACACTACAAGATTGTACGGGGGTACCGGCCTGGGGCTGTCTATTTGCAAAAATCTAGTAGAAATGATGGGGGGTGAGCTAAAATGTAGCAGCAAACACAAAAAAGGGTCGACCTTTTCTTTTGTCGTACCGTTTTTGCGATTGGATGATGAAACGACAGAAATGGATTATTGCAGTCTGCCCTTACCAAAGAAACCTGAATATTCTACCCTGAAAGGCGTCAAAATCTTGGTTGTTGAAGACAATAAAATCAATGTCACCATCATTAAAAAGTTTTTGGATAAATGGGGTATTGACTACGAGATCGCTGAAAATGGCCTTGTTGGATTCGAAATGTCGGTGAAAAAACGATATGATCTGATTTTTATGGATATTGAGATGCCGGTAATGAACGGATTTCAGGCGGCCATGGCCATTCGCGAAAATAGTACGAACCCGAACTATGAAACACCTATTATAGCTTTGACAGCATCAACAGGAGACAAAACAGGCAAAGAACTTCAAAAAACAGGTATGGACGGGTTGCTGCCAAAACCATTTGACCCCAAAGAACTGTTTTCTACCATTGAAAGTTGTGTGAACCTTCCTAGAACATCGGGAATCTTACCAGCCTCTTGAGGCACCACCGCCGCCAAAACCACCCACTTATAAGGGCAATATGTAAAAATCGAGCTCTGTGCGCAATTACCGACTCCATACCCGCAATTTGCCACAATATGTTCTCGATCCCTACAAATGGTTTGAAAACAAAGGCTATGAACACTTTGATTTTACCGGTGTGCCCATCGCCATTTTTATGCGTAAGAAATAGAACTTTATTATTTCTTTAATGATCTGGCCCGTAAGAGTTCGATATCTTTAGAACCGATCAAAATGTGATGAATTATGAAACGAACCGTCTTTCTTTTGTTTTTTCTTGCCTCCCTTATCTCCAATGGCCAAAAATCTGATTACGAAATGATCGCCGAAACGGTCGGTTATTATTTGGATGGCGGCACCAACAATGACTTTGAGACATTGAAGAAGGCTTTTCATGAAAATGCGACCATGAAGTACATTACGGACGAGGGCTATAGAGAAGTCAATGCCCTCGAGTTTTTCTCGGGCATGGAT
>JANQOD010000172.1 GCA_028289745.1 Allomuricauda sp.
ACCGAGATGAAAGACCCACTCTTTCATGCCTTAGGCCCGTTTGCGTGGGCGACTATACCGATTTCTATTCGAGTATCGAGCACGCCACCAATGTGGGCAAAATGTTCCGCGACCCCGAGAACGCTCTGTTGCCCAATTGGAAACATATTCCCGTGGGGTATCACGGCAGGGCCAGTTCGATAATCATCAGCGGCCAACCCATTCATCGCCCCAAAGGCCAGACCTTACCAAAAGAATCAGATACGCCCGTTTTTGGTCCATCACAGCGATTGGACTTTGAGCTCGAGATGGGTTTTGTAGTGGGAAAAAACACCACCTTGGGCGAATCGGTTTCTACTGCTGAGGCGGAAGACTATATCTTCGGATTGGTGTTGTTCAATGATTGGTCGGCCCGCGATATACAGAAATGGGAGTATGTGCCGTTAGGTCCGTTTTTGGCCAAAAACTTTGCCTCTTCAATCTCGCCTTGGATAGTTACATTAGATGCACTTGAACCTTTTAAAGTCGATGGGCCCGAACAAAACCCTGAAGTACTCCCCTATTTGCAATACGAGGGAAAAAAGAACTACGACATTGATCTAGAGGTAGCCTTGGCCCCGGAAGACGGCGAAGCCGAAACGATATGCCGTTCCAATTTCAAATATATGTACTGGAACATGGCCCAGCAATTGGCACACCATACAGTGAACGGTTGCAACATTCACGTGGGTGACATGATGGCCTCGGGCACCATTTCGGGCAAGGGTGAAGATTCATATGGCTCTATGCTCGAACTGGCCTGGATGGGCACCAAACCCCTAAAGCTTAAAGATGGTTCAGAACGAAAGTTCATCAATGACGGTGATACGGTCATCATGCGCGGCCATGCTGAAAAAGATGGCAAGCGGGTAGGTTTTGGTGAAGTGAGAACCAAGGTTTTACCAGCGAAATAGAATGGAAAACATTAGAACCGTTAACCCAAAAGACCTATCGCAGCCCGGTTTGCACAGCATTCTACTGAGTGCCGTGGCACCGCGCCCTATATGCTTTGCGAGCACTATTGACAAAAAGGGAAATGTGAATTTGAGCCCGTTCAGTTTTTTCAACGTTTTCAGCTCGAATCCGCCACTGATGATCTTCTCCCCGGCAAGAAGTGGCCGTGACAACAGCACCAAACATTCATACCAAAATGTGAAAGAAGTGCCCCAAGTGGTCATCAACATTGTAAACCATCACATGGTCGAGCAAATGTCACTGGCCAGTACCGCTTACGAAAAGGGCACCAATGAATTCATCAAGGCAGGCCTTACCCAAGTGCCCAGCGAGAAGGTAAAACCCCCAAGAGTGGCTGAAGCCCCTGTCGCTTTTGAGTGTGAAGTCACCAAGGTCATCGAACTGGCCGAATTGCCGGGGGCGGGCAATTTGATTTTTGCCGAGGTAAAACTCATACACATCAATGAGAAATACCTTGACGAACAAGGAAGCCTCGATACCACAAAACTCGATTTGGTTGGCCGTATGGGCGGTAGCTGGTACACCCGTTCGAGCGGTGGTTCCTTATTTGAAATTCCGAAACCCATTCGCACCAAGGGTATTGGGGTGGATCAATTGCCGGTAGGAATCCGCCAAAGCGAAATATTGACAGGCAATAATCTAGGTCGCTTGGGCAATGTAGAACGGCTTCCCACCGATGAAGAAATCAAAAAGGTTGCCGAATGGCTCGAAGTGGTAGAGGTTTCCTCTAAAAAAGAACTTCACCAATTGGCAAAGAGACAATTAGAGGCTGGCCATACCCAGAAAGCCTTGGCCGTATTGCTATATGCCGAAAAAATCAATTGATGAAAAAGGGAATCGAGTCCATTTTCAAACCCTATTTGGAGCCTAAGGAAATTTATAAAGGCGGGAAGAACCTTCCGGAGAATCCCACACAAAAGATTTACAAGCTATCTTCAAACGAGAATCCCTTGGGGCAATCGCCAAAGGCAACGGAAGCATTATTAAAAGCTGCCCAAAATTTGGCCCTTTATCCCGATCAGACCGATATACGCCTACGGAAAGCCTTGGTCGACTATTTTGGTGGGCAACTGACCGTCGATCAATTTATTTGCGGCAATAGCGGTTCTGAAATCATCGATATGGTTTTACGGGCCTTTGTCAATGAGGGTGACGAGGTGATTTTTTCGAACCCTTGTTTTTTGCCCTATTCGGTATTTTCTCGATGGTACGGAGCCAAACAAATCGATGTTCGATTAAAAGACCCTGATTATTCTTTGAATGTTGAGGGTATCTTGAGTGCCATTACCAAACGCACGAAGATCATCTTTCTGACCAGTCCGAACAACCCGACGGGGACCTACATTCAAAAAACTGTTCTAGAGGATTTCTTGGCAAGGGTTCCCAAAAATGTTCTTGTGGTCTATGACGAGGTATACCGGCACTTCGCAGATGCAGATGATTATGTGACCGCGTTGCCGTATGTGCTGCAAGGCAACAACATTGTCGCACTCAACAGTTTCTCAAAAACCTATGGCTTGGCAGGGCAACGTATCGGGTACTGCTATACCACCTTGAAAATTGCGAAGTATATACGTCAGATACACAAACCTTTTTTGTTGCCCATAACCTCGATCGAAGCGGCCATAGGGGCCTTGAACGACCACGGGTTTGTCGAAGAGACCGTGAAAACCGTTTTACAGGGCAGAAAATTTCTGGCTGGTGAATTCGACCGATTGGGCATCAAATATTGGCCAAGCCAAGCAAATTTCTTCATTATCGACCCACCGATACTCGAGATGAAATTCACCGATGCCCTGATGGATGAGGGGGTTATGGTACGGCCTGTCTCACAATTCGGGGCCCCTGGAAAAGTACGGATCACCGTAGGCGATCAAGAGGCGAACGAAGCTTTGGTATCTGCCCTAAAAAAGCTGTTGCCATAGCTTTATCTTCATTCACATTCTTTTGGAATCGCCCTGGCAATTCTTTGTCTGTAATTACTGATTTCTTGATTGAAGATCGATGAGTTGCCCGCTCTTGCCATTCTTGACTTCAAATCTTTGAGATAATCTGTATTCAAACAACCCACTTGGTTTATGATGGAAATAGACTGGTCTATAAAGCCAATCAAAAATGAAGGGGAATCATTTTTTAAAGACCC
>JANQOD010000174.1 GCA_028289745.1 Allomuricauda sp.
GACAAGTTAGGCACTCAATAATTAGTAGCCCTTTTCGTAGCCCCAAGAATAACAAAACCCTTGTAAATCAATTGTTTACAAGGGTTTTTGGTGGTCCCACCTGGGCTCGAACCAGGGACCCCTTGATTATGAGTCAAGTGCTCTAACCAGCTGAGCTATAGGACCTATAAATGCAGGCGCAAAACTAGCACTTATTTTTCGTTGTCACAAGGATCACGCAGTTTCGGCCACCCGTATTTCTTGGCACAGTTCCACCAAAACCCCGTTGGTGCCCTTAGGGTGCAAAAAGGCCACTCGCTTGTTGTCTGCCCCGTTTTTGGGAAACCCGGGCAATATGACAAACCCTTCACCCTCCAAACGCTTCATTTCACCCTCTAAATTCGCCACAGCAAAGGCAATGTGGTGAATACCCTCTCCTTTCTTCTCCAGAAATTTGGCGATGGGGCTATTGTCATTAGTGGCTTCCAACAATTCGATTTTGTTCGGGCCTACTCTAAAAAAAGAGGTGCGCACCCCCTCTGAGGCCACTTCTTCAATCTTATAATGTGGTTCACCGAACAATTTCTCAAAAAGTGCGTTCGAGGCGGTCAAATCGTTCACCGCAATACCGATATGCTCAATTTTGTCCATAGATAGCGCTATTTTAAATAAGGAATTAAATGTTCTTTGCCAGAATAACGGCCAAATTAACCAATGTTGGGCGACCAAATCATGAGAAACGTCATTTATTGCCTAATTTTGCCCTATGGAAACACAACGACAGAAGAAAATAGCCCGTGTCATTCAGCAAGATCTTGCCGATATGCTGCAACGGGCCGTCACTGAAGGCGGTACCCAGGGCGTCATCGTTTCCGTGTCCAAAGTCTATGTCACCGTTGACCTTTCAATGGCCAAGGTGTATGTCAGTATCTTTCCGAATGACAGGGCAGTGCCCCTGTTGAACGAGATCAATAAGACCGAGCCACAGATCAAACACCAATTGGCCCAGCGTACGAAGCACCAGTTGAGACGGGTACCGGAGCTGACCTTTTTTCTCGATGATTCGCTAGATTACATCGACCGTATTGAAGAGTCGTTGAAGCGTGGTGAAAACCCTCTCGAGAACCGCGACCTTTTACCAAAAAGAAAGAAGTCTTAGCCTTGAACTTTCCGCTCTACATCGCCAAGCGGTACCTCCGTTCAAAAAGTAGCCAAAATGCGGTCAACATCATCAATTTCATTACTTTTTTGGTCATCATTATTGGTGCGGCGGCTCTTTTTATCGTGCTTTCGGCTTTCTCGGGGCTCAAGACCTTCAGCCTTCAATTTACCAATATGTTCGATCCCGACCTAAAAGCGGTGCCAACGACCGGCAAGGTTTTTTCTCTGCTGGAAACAGATGAAGAAAAACTTTCGGCAATAGCGGGTGTCTTGCATTATTCAAAAGAATTGGAAGAGCGCGTTTATCTGTCTTTTCGTGAAAAGGGCGATCTGGCCTTCATCAAGGGGGTCGATCAAAATTACCGCAAGGTTACGGATATTGACAGCACACTTTACTTTGGCAATTGGGGCATCACCGAATACAACACCGTAATGGGCATCGGAATCTACAACTTGTTGGGCGTGCCCATCAACAATTACCAAACCCCCATGCTGGCACTGGCCCCCAAGCCGGGCAACAGTTCGTTGACCCAAGCCGGCTTGGGTTCAAAACCCTACAATGAACTGCCCCTTGTGGTCAGCGGGGTATACGCCGTTGAAGAAGGGCTCGATAAAAAGTACATATTTACCGACTTGAAATTGGTACAGGCTTTTCTGGAAAAGGACGGTGCCCAAATTTCAGGAATCAACTTTAGGCTCGAAGAAGGCGCTTCATTGGAAAACGTGCGCGTGGCAATCAAAAATGCATTGGGCGAAAAGGCCAT
>JANQOD010000176.1 GCA_028289745.1 Allomuricauda sp.
GATGCCAATACGGCAACCTACCCCATTCGTGTGACCGTCGTCGATCCAAGTGATGCCATCAAAAGTGGCATGGCGGCCAATGTCGCGTTTGATTTCAAAGACCAAGCGAGCGAAACCACTTTGGTAGTGCCCACGAATGCCGTTGGTGAAGATGGCAATGGGCGTTTTGTCTTTTTGATAGAAGAAGATGGTGATGGGGCAAAGGTGAAGAAACAACCCGTGGTCATTGGCAATCTATCCACAGAGGGCTTTGAGATTTTATCAGGACTGTCTGCTGGACAAAAAGTGGCCACCGCCGGATTGCAGACCCTGTTGGATGGCCAAGAAGTAAAACTGCAATAGGCATAAGCAAGAACCAACATGAATCTAGCCAAATTTTCCATTGAAAAGAACAGAATAACCTTCATGGTTCTCGCTACCATCATTCTTTTGGGGGTGTCGATGTACTTCAATTTATCGCGTGATAGTATGCCTCCATATGTGGTCAGGGTGGCTACGGTGGTTTCGCAATTTCCGGGGGCCAGCCCAGAACGGGTAGAATTATTGGTCACCGACAAAATCGAAAAGGTGGCCCAAGAACTTCCCGAACTCGATGAGGTCAATAGTACCTCACGCACTGGGCTGTCTGTCGTTAGCGTGACCTTAAAAGATGAGGTGAGCAAAGAAAACATGCAGGCCGTCTGGGATCGGTTGCGCCGTAAATTGAATACCATTCAAGGCTTGCCCAGTGGGGTTTCACCCAACCTGAACGACGATGGTGTGGGCGATGTGTATGGTATTGTGGTGGGCCTCACCTCTGATGGGTATTCGTATACCGAGATGAAAGAATATGCCGATGATATCAAAGACGAACTCATAAAACTGCCCGATGCCGCAAAAGTAGAACTGGGCGGTGTTCAAGAAGAAAGGGTCTTTGTTGAGTTTGACAATACCCGTTTGAAAGAATATGGCCTATCGGCCTCTAGGCTTCAGCAAAGTATTTCAGCCACCAACATATTGAATTCAGGTGGGCAGGTGAACGTGGGTGATGAACGCATCATATTGGAACCTACCGGAAATTTTGATTCAGTCGATGATATTCGCGAGATTTTGATTGCCGTGGGCGATGGCTCGCAACTGGTAAAATTGGGCGATATCACCAGGGTCACAAAGGGATATATCGACCCACCTACCCAAATTGTGAGTGTCAACGGTCGTGAAGCCATTTCACTGCACGTGAACCTTAAGGAGAACAAGAATATCGTGGCCCTTGGCGAGGCGGTGAACGGCGTTGTGGCCAGTTGGCA
This sequence comes from Allomuricauda sp., assembly GCA_028289745.1. Classification (GTDB taxonomy): domain Bacteria; phylum Bacteroidota; class Bacteroidia; order Flavobacteriales; family Flavobacteriaceae; genus Flagellimonas_A. Next base: position 1,287 of record JANQOD010000176.1, read on the forward strand.
AAAACGGCTTCCCGTCGGTTTAGAGCTTAGAAGGGTCTCTTCACTCGACACCTACATCGATGTTAAGGTAGGCGATTTCATCATCAATCTGCTGCAGTCGATCTCTATTGTTTTGGTGGTCATGTTGGTCTTTCTTGGCTTTCGAACCGGATTTGTTATTGCCAGCCTAATCCCCATTGTGACCATCATGACCCTTATGGTCATGGGCCTTATTGATGTCGGTCTTAACCAGGTCACCTTGGCGGCATTGATCATGGCACTTGGTATGTTGGTCGACAATGCGATAGTGGTCGCCGAGACCATTATGGTCAAACTGGAACAGGGCGTTGAAAAGAAAAAGGCGGCCGTTGATGCCTTTTCCGAACTTTGGATGCCCTTGTTGATATCTACCTTGACCACATCGGCAGCTTTTCTTTCGTTCTATCTGTCACCAACGACCATGGGTGATATCGTCGGGCCCATTTTTGTGGTAATCACCATAGCCCTGACATCGTCTTGGCTTATAGCGCTTACCATCATCACGATGTTCTGTTACCTTTTCTTGAAAGTAGAGCCCAAAGGCGAGAAAAAGCCAAGCTTGGTCGATAGAACCATTGACAAGCTGAAAGCGTACTATAAAGATTTGATCTTGGTGGCGTTGGCCAATAAGTATAAGGTGATCATCGCGATTTTCATTGCCTTTTTCATTTCACTGTACGGCTTTACAAAGATTCCGTTCATCTTTTTTCCTGACAGTGATAGAAATATGATCACCATAGACATCAACCTTCCCGAAGGCAATAAGATTGAAAGTACCACCGAAGTGGTCAGACAATTGGAAGAATATATGGCTGATTCATTGAAGACCAATGCAACCAGAACCTTGGGCATTGTAGATTGGTCTTCTTATGTCGGGGAAGGCCCAGAATCATACGACTTGGGCTATTCGCCCGATGAGGCCAATTCAAACTACGCCCATATTCTGGTAAATACCTCATCGTTCAATGAAAACAATGCCATGATCGCCAAACTCGACAAGTTTGCCTTTGGCAGATTTCCCAATGCCGATATCAAGGTAGGGGCGCTTGGGGCAGGGGGTTCAGGTACGCCGATCGAAATAAAGGTCTCGGGAAGCGATCCCGATGAACTGTCGAAAATAGCCGAGAGTATCAAGTTGCGGCTTTCAAGTATTGCGGGCACAAAAAATGTAAAAGACGATTGGGGTCCGAAAAGTAAAAAGTTCTTGATTGAGATCGATCAGAGCAGGGCACAAATGGCGGGCATCACCAATCAAGATATCGCCACTTCGCTACAAACGGTATTGGATGGGTTTCAAACGGGCGAGTACCGCGAAGAAGACAAGTCTATCCCCATTGTCATGCGCAGTGATGCCACACAACAGCAATCACTTGCCTCATTGGAAACATTGAACGTATACTCACAAAATTCGGGCAAAACGGTGCCCTTGCTACAAGTGGCGGCTATCGTACCGGCATGGCAATACGCCAAAATAAAGAGACTCGACCTACGAAGAACCATCAATATCAGCAGTGAGTTGAGGGAGGGGGCCAATGCCTCAGCCATTACGGCCGAAATCACCCCTTGGTTAGAGCAACAAATACAAAACTGGCCAGAACGGTATACCTATAAATTTGGCGGTGATGCCGAAAGCACTGCTGAGAGTATGGGGTCGGTTATTGGATATTTGCCCATATCGGCTTTTATAATCGTTTTGCTATTGATCATACAGTTCAATTCATTTCGAAAAATGAGCATGGTGGTATTGACCATTCCCTTGGCGATAATAGGGGTGGTCATAGGGCTACTGGTATTTAGGGAAGCTTTTGGCTTCATGCCCTTTTTGGGGGTCATTTCATTGGCGGGGATCGTCATCAACAACGCCATTGTATTGATCGACCGAATGGAAATTGAACAAAATGATTTGGGGCGCTCTGAGCAAGATGCCGTGATTGCCGCTTGCCTACAACGGTTCAGGCCCATTTTGTTGGCCACCTTTACCACGGTATTGGGGTTGATTCCCCTCTATGTGAGCGGCGGTGAAATGTGGGAGGGAATGGCCGTAAGCATTATGGTCGGATTGTTGTTTGGGACCATCATTACACTGTTGTTCATCCCAGCCCTGTACAGCAGCCTCTTCAAGGTGAGCTACAAGGGGTACACCTTTAATGAAAAACTGTTGGACGATTGAACTTTAAAATGAGCCGCGGCCTATTACAGTATACCAGATTGCTTTGGCAATCGATGGTATTTTGGGGCTTTGCCATGTTCTGTTTTTCAGTCTTCAGGCATTACGGCCTTGAAGAACTGCCCGGAATCAATTTTGAACCCGGTTTTGAAGATGGTAAGGTGTTTTTTCGACCGCTTTCCATTTTGGTTTTTGTCGGCATAGCGTTGGGCGTCGTGTACGCTTCCATAGAGTTTTTGTTTGAAAGGTATGTGTCAAAGAAAATGACTTTGGGAGTCTCAATACTGTTAGAGATCGCCATCAGCTTCATAAGCACGATCATCGTTTTTACCATTTCACTCGAGATCGCTTCCAATCTATTTGAGCATGTCATTGAGAACGAGCCGGGATGGTGGCGTGAAAGCCGATCTTTTTGGGCACTCATTCTGTATATTTTGCTGTGTTCGTTTGTGTTTTCGTTCATACAAATAGCGACCGAACGGTTTGGGAAGGGGGTTTTTCTAAAGATGTTGGTCGGCCTTTACAGAAACCCGAAGGAAGAAGAACGGATTTTCATGTTTTTAGATTTAAAAGATTCCACAAAAATTGCTGAAGAACTCGGGCATTTCACCTATAGTCAATTCATTCAGGACTGTTTTTTCGATCTTAACAAAGTGGTCGTTAAATATGATGCCGAAATCTATCAGTACGTAGGAGATGAGGTGGTTTTGAGCTGGCCTTATGAAAAAGGCGTCATCAACAACAATTGTATCGGACTGTATTTTGCGTTCAAGCACCAAAAGCAGTCCAGAAAAAAATACTATTTGAACAAGTATGGTATATTTCCCGTATTCAAGGCGGGACTACATGGCGGAAAATTGATGGTCGCCGAAGTGGGTTTTGTGAAAAAGGAACTGGCCTACCACGGTGATGTGATCAACACATCGGCGCGTATCCAGGCAGAGTGCAACAGGTTTAATGTAACAATCCTGATCTCAGAACTGTTGCTGAAAGATTTGAAGACCCATGTTCATTCCAAACCTTTGGGGAGTGTTAAGCTGAAAGGTAAGAAGCAACAGGTAACCGTACATACCCTAATTACAGACGATGAAAAAGCTATACAAATTTCGCTTTGAGATTTTTTTGTTCACCCAACTGGCCATACTTTTTGGATCATTATTGGTGCCCGCTGATTTTTTTGAGTTTACCGTATTGCCATTACTCTATTTGATAAGCATACTTGCTGGAATTTTAATGATATCGAAACGTAAAAAGCTGACCTGGTTTTTTATACTGTTGTTTATCGCCTCGGCCATCATTTTTGGTAGCGCGATGATTAATAGGCAAGAATCACAAGAAAATATTTTGATGCGTTTATCGATTTATTTTATGTTCCATATCGTGGTGACCTGGAACATCATTCAACAAGTATGGCAGGCCAAATATGTGAGCAAGAATGTCATCATGGGTTTGATGAGCGGGTATATCTCACTGGGTTTTTTGGCATTTTTTCTGTTTATGTCCATCGAGTTGACACATCCGGGGGCATTTCAGGGCATATTGTTGGAGAACAAAGATATTGGCGTGTTCAGTGAGGCCATACTATATTACTCGTACATCACTTTGTTGACCATAGGTTACGGAGAGATCGTTCCGGTAATTCCGATTGCGCAAAAAGCGGCCATGTTGGTAGGGTTGATCGGCCAGTTCTACTTGGTGATCGTGACAGCGGTCGTGGTCGAAAAATATATCAAGCATTCTGAAAGAAAGAAATGAACGAACCACTCTTCTGCAACACAATTTTGTAGACAGCGGATTTATCGTATATTTGCACCACTGAACGGATAGTAAAGTATTCATGAGGGGACTTCGAGTCCCCTCTTTTATTACTTAAATCTATGCTGAAAGATAGGGTTGCCGAGCTTTTACAAGATGTTTTGAAGAAAAACGAATCACTTTTTTTGATCGATTTTTCCATTTCATCCGACAACAAGATAAAGGTGGTGATCGATGGTGATGAGGGGGTAAGTCTAGAAAACTGTATCGATGTGAGCAGGGCCATTGAACACAACCTTGATAGGGAAGAAGAAGATTTTTCTTTAGAGGTCACCTCGGCAGGTGCAACGGCACCATTGGTCTATGCCCGACAGTACAAAAAAAATGTCGGCCGAAAATTAAAGGTAAAGACAACAAATGCAGAATATGAGGGCGTATTGACCGCGGCCTCTGATGATAGCATAACGATCGAGTGGAAAGCTCGCGAGCCCAAGCCAGTGGGCAAGGGCAAACATACGGTACAAAAAAGGCAAGAAATAGCCTTGATTGATATTGAAGAAGCAAAAGTGGTTTTAAAATTTTAATTGGTTAAAAATGGAAAATCTTGCGCTCATCGAATCTTTTTCCGAGTTCAAAGATGACAAGTTCATTGACAGGGTAACGTTAATGGCCATTCTCGAGGAAGTGTTTCGCAATGCGTTGAAGAAAAAATTTGGATCTGACGAGAACTTTGACATTATCATCAACCCTGACAAGGGCGATCTCGAGATTTGGAGAAACCGAATAGTGGTCGAAGATGGCGAGGTTGAAGAGCCCAATGAACAGATTTCGCTGACAGCGGCCAGAAAAATCGAGCCTGACTTTGAAGTGGGCGAAGATGTGTCTGAAGAGGTGAAGCTGATGGATCTTGGCCGTAGGGCCATCTTGGCCTTGCGCCAAAACCTCATCGCCAAAATTCATGAGCATGACAATACCACTATCTACAAACAGTTCAAAGACCTTGAAGGTGAGATTTATACGGCAGAGGTGCACCACATACGTCACAAAGCGATCATTTTGCTTGATGATGAGGGCAATGAGATCATCCTTCCCAAAGAAAGGCAGATACCCTCTGACTTCTTTAGAAAGGGCGATAATGTTCGCGGTATTGTCGAAAGTGTTGAATTAAAGGGCAACAAGCCGGCCATTATCATGTCGCGTACCTCACCAAAGTTTTTAGAGCAGTTGTTCTTTCAAGAGATTCCAGAAGTGTTTGATGGGTTGATCACCGTCAAGAAAGTGGTGCGCATACCCGGTGAAAAAGCCAAGGTTGCCGTCGATTCATATGATGATAGAATCGATCCCGTGGGCGCCTGTGTGGGTATGAAGGGATCACGGATCCATGGAATTGTACGCGAGCTCGGTAATGAGAACATCGATGTCATCAACTGGACGAACAATCCGCAGTTGATGGTCACACGAGCCTTGAGCCCGGCACGGGTAACATCGGTGAAGCTCAACGATGAAAAGATGACCGCCCAAGTGTATTTGAAGCCAGAAGAGGTTTCAAAGGCCATTGGCCGTGGGGGGCATAACATTCGTTTGGCAGGGCAGTTGACCGGTTATGAAATCGATGTGTTCAGGGAAGGGGTCGAAGAAGATGTGGAATTGACGGAGTTCTCTGATGAAATCGACGCATGGATTATCGAAGAGTTCAAAAAAATAGGATTGGATACCGCTCGAAGCGTACTTGAGCAAGAGGCAGATGATTTGATAAAGCGTACCGATTTGGAAGAGGAGACAGTGGCCGAGGTCATACGGATCCTTAAAGAAGAATTTGAAGATTAGACTTATATTAGCAGCGAATTTTTAAGGGATAGCGAACTTTTTATGGCAGGAAACCCATCAATACGATTAAACAAGGTACTCAGGGAATTGAACATTTCACTGGATCGTGCCGTGGATTATCTGGCTTCTCAAGGACACGAGGTAGAAGCGAGGCCCACGACAAAGATCAGCGATGAAGTGTACCAAGTACTGTTAGATGAGTTCCAGACCGACAAGAGCAAAAAGGTGGCCTCGAAAGAGGTGGCCGAAGAGAAGCTCAAAGAAAAGGAAGCACTCCGTATCCAGATAGAGCAAGAGCAAGAAGAGCGTCGTTTGGCACGTGAGAAAAGAAGTGGCGCCGCCGAGGTCATCAAGGCCAAGGCCGAGCTTTCTGGGCCAAAGACGGTAGGCAAAATAGACCTCGACAAAAAGCCTGCACCAGAAGTTGAGGAAAAACCAAAGGCCAAGGCCCAAGAAAAACCCGAAGAGGTTGCGAAGCCTGAACCCAAAGAGGTCAAAAAAGAAGTTGAACCCGCTCCCGGGCCCCAGGCCATTGAAACGCAGTACCAAAAACTTTCTGGGCCAAAGATTACCGGAGACAAGATCGATCTTTCGAAGTTCGACAAACCCAAAAAGAAAAAGGAAGAGAGCAAGCCCGCTTCCGATAAGGCTGCCAACGGCAAAGCCAGAAGGGGTCAAAAGGGGCAGCGTTTCAGTGCCCCAAAGGTAGAGCCCACAGAAGAAGAAGTGCAAAAGCAGGTGCGTGAAACCCTTGAAAAACTCCAAGGAAAATCAAGCAAGGGCAAGGGTGCAAAATACAGAAGGGAAAAGAGAGACCTCCACCGCCAACAGACAGAAAAAGATTTAGAGCAGCAAGAACTCGAGAGCAAGATATTGAAAGTGACCGAGTTTGTGACCGTGAACGAGGTAGCCACCATGATGGATGTTTCGACGACAGAGATCATCTCGGCCTGTATGTCACTTGGCATCATGGTGACCATGAACCAAAGACTTGATGCCGAAACGCTCAGCATTGTCGCTGAAGAGTTCGGTTACGAGGTAGAATTTGTGACCGCCAAGATCGAAGAGGCCATCGAAGTCGAAGAAGACAGTCCTGAAGATCTGAAGCCAAGGGCTCCCATCGTTACGGTAATGGGCCACGTTGATCACGGTAAGACCTCTTTGCTCGATTACATTAGAAAAGAGAATGTCATCGCCGGTGAAAGTGGGGGCATCACCCAGCACATCGGTGCTTATGGGGTCACATTGGAAGGGGGGCAAAAAATTACTTTTCTAGATACACCGGGCCACGAAGCGTTTACCGCGATGCGTGCCAGGGGTGCCCAAGTAACCGATATTGCCATTATCGTCGTAGCTGCCGATGATGATATCATGCCCCAGACCAAAGAGGCCATCAGCCATGCACAGGCAGCGGGGGTACCGATTGTCTTTGCCATCAACAAGATAGACAGGCCCACTGCCAATCCTGATAAGATCAAAGAAGGTTTGGCCGGCATGAATTTGCTTGTGGAAGATTGGGGGGGTAAAATTCAATCACACGATATTTCGGCCAAAACAGGTCAAGGCATCAATGAATTGCTTGAAAAAGTACTGTTGGAAGCTGAATTGCTTGAGTTGAAAGCCAATCCTGATAAGTTGGCCAATGGTACCGTAGTGGAAGCCTTTTTGGACAAAGGCCGTGGATATGTCTCTACGGTTCTGGTACAAGAAGGCACTCTTAAAATAGGCGACTACCTTTTAGCGGGTACCCATAGCGGTAAGGTCAAGGCTATGCAAGACGAACGCGGAAACACCGTGAAGAAAGTGAGTCCTGCCACCCCTATCTCGGTATTGGGATTGGATGGCGCTCCGCAGGCCGGTGACAAGTTCAATGTACTTGAAGATGAGCGTGAAGCCAAACAGATTGCCGCGAAACGTTCGCAGTTACAGCGTGAGCAGTCGGTCAGAACACAGCGTCATATCACATTGGATGAAATCGGAAGACGTATCGCACTTGGCGAGTTCAAAGAGCTGAACATTATCTTGAAGGGTGATGTTGACGGTTCTGTTGAAGCATTGACCGATTCTTTCCAAAAGCTTTCGACCGATGAGATACAGGTAAACATTATCCATAAAGGTGTCGGTGCCATCACAGAATCAGATGTTCTGCTGGCGAGTGCTTCAGATGCGGTCATTATCGGCTTTAATGTACGACCCATGGGCAATGCCCGAGATATAGCCGAAAAAGAGGAAATCGATATCAGAACCTACTCGATCATCTACGATGCCATCAACGACTTGAAAGATGCGATGGAAGGCATGCTGTCACCTGAAATCAAAGAAGAAGTAACGGGTACGGCCGAAGTGCGCGAAACGTTCAAGATCTCTAAAATCGGAACCATTGCAGGCTGTATGGTGACCAGCGGTAAGATCTTTAGAAATTCCCAAATTCGCCTCATAAGGGATGGCGTGGTCATCTTTACCGGTGAGCTTGCCTCGCTGAAACGCTTCAAAGATGATGTGAAAGAAGTGGCAAAAGGGTATGATTGTGGTATTCAGGTCAAGAACTACAATGATGTCAAAGAGGGCGATACCCTAGAAGCTTTCCAAGAGGTGGCCGTCAAGAAAAAACTATAAATCGTATCGATAGGGCCACTGTTCTTATGGTCGGCTCGGCATCGAAAATCAACGCGAGTCGCTTTCAGGTTTGAGCAGCATGGCGCTCGGATACTTTTTTCGCACTTCCAAAAATTTGCGCTCGGCCTCAAGTTTTGTTTTGAAACGGCCCAAACGTACGCGATAAGTAGGAGACTCAAACTCGATTTTAGAATACCATCCGGGAAAATCGATATCGACCTGTGATTTGAGATTTTGGGCTTTTTGATAGCTACCGAACCCTACCTGTATTTGATAGAATTCCGCTTTTGAATTGACCGATCTATAAACGGTCATCAGCTTGTTGATCCGTTCATCCTGTTGAATGTTCACAGTACCCTCCTGGGCATTCGCAATGAAGAAAAAACCCAATGTAAATACTGCTGTGGCAAAGCTTTTCAAGATGTTTTTCATATAAATGGAACTATGAGAAAACAAAAATAATTCTTTGAACCTTAAACAAACATTTTTCATATTATTTAGAATAGTTATAAATTATATATTATAAATACCTTAACATTTAAAAAATACGGCCTATG